>CAKTFF010000066.1 GCA_934553185.1 uncultured Devosia sp. | reverse complement strand
ATGGAGTAAAGCTCCGCCAGGCCCAGCCCGTGCTCGGCCGATAGGGCGATCGGCTCGCCGAAACCGAGCTTGAACGCTTCGACGAGGCCAGCTTCAGCGGCACCGCTTTCGGCCTTGTTGCCAACCAGATGCACATCCTTGCCCGCCTTGCGCAGCACCTGGGCAAAGCGCTGGTCGAGCGGCACGACGCCGGCGCGGGCGTCGATCATAAAAAGGATAACGTCGGCTTCCCGAATCGCCAGCTCGGTTTGCTGGCGCATCCGGTCTTCGAGACTGCCATCGGTGACATCCTCGTAGCCGGCGGTGTCGAGGATGCGGAAGGTGAGATCGGCAATCCGGCCTTCGGCCTCGCGGCGGTCGCGGGTGACGCCGGGCGTATCATCCACCAGGGCGATCTTGCGGCCGACGAGGCGGTTGAACAGGGTGGATTTGCCGACATTGGGACGACCGACAATGGCAACGGTGACGGTCATGCGATGTGTTCCGATCCGGCAGGAAGGAGCGGGCCGCTATTGGGCGGCTGGCGCGCTTTCGGTGGGGGCAGGGGAGGCCGGGGCTGCCGCCTCGTCACTGACGATTGCGTCGACCGCGTCAGCGGCGGCTTCCACGTCGCTCGTAGGGGTGATGGCGCCCTGCGACAGCATCTGCGCCAGGTAGAAGCTCATGCGATTGCGGGTCGTGCTCTGCGCCAGCGGATCGTTGACCACGGCTTCAAAGCTCGCCTGTGCCGCAGGGAAGTCTCCGGCTTTGTATTGGGCCAGGCCCAGGGCTTCGCGTGCTGCATTGCGCAAGGGATTGCCTTCGGCGGCGATGGTGCCGACGCGCGATTCAACATCGGCGAGCGTGCCGCCATCCACCATCAGCATGCCAGCCAGCACCAGAGCCAGCTCGCGCAGGCGCGGATTGGACTGATTGTTGGCCAGCGCGTCATAGGCGGCAACGGCATCCGTCACGGCGCCTTCCTTGGCGAGGACGCCCGCCTTGCGGAACTGCGCCAGCACGGGATAGCTGCCCGAACCGTCGGCGATCAGCGCATCGAGCTGGCTTTGTGCCGCTGGCAGGTCGCCGCCATCGATCAGGTCAAAGGCGGCATAAAGCTCATCGGAGGACTGGGCGGCATTGTTGGAATGGTACCAGGTCCAGCCCTCGTTGACGGCCACCAGCGCCACGACGCCCACGGCCGCGCCGATCACATAGGGCGCAAGACGACGCCACAGGGCGCGCATGCGATCGCCGCGCAACTCCTCGTCGACTTCACGGAAAATATTGTCCTGGGACATGGCCTGCCTAAGGTCGTCGCTTCGATAGAGGGGACGTTTAGCATGCTGCCCGGTGAAAGCAAACGGGCGGCACGCCAGCGCCCGGCCGGCACTTTGCTGGAACTAAACTATTCCCACTCGATGGTGCCGGGCGGCTTGCTGGTGACGTCATAAACCACCCGGTTGATGCCGCGCACTTCGTTGATGATGCGCGTGGCGGTGCGGCCCAGAAAGTTCATATCAAACTGGTAGAAGTCCGCTGTCATGCCATCGACGGAGGTGACGGCGCGCAGGGCGCAGACGAACTCATAGGTGCGCCCGTCGCCCATGACCCCAACCGTTTGTACCGGCAGGAGCACGGCAAAGGCCTGCCAGATCTTGTCGTATTGGCCGGACTTGCGGATTTCATCAAGATAGATGGCATCTGCCTTGCGCAGGATGTCGAGCTTTTCGGGCGTGATGCCGCCGGGGCAGCGGATGGCAAGGCCTGGGCCGGGGAAAGGGTGGCGGCCAATAAAGCTTTCGGGCAGGCCGAGCTCACGGCCAAGCACGCGCACTTCGTCCTTGAACAGCTCGCGCAGCGGCTCCACCAGCTTCATGTTCATGCGCTCGGGCAGACCGCCCACATTGTGGTGCGACTTGATGGTGACCGATGGCCCACCGGTGAACGACACCGATTCGATGACGTCGGGATAAAGCGTGCCTTGCGCCAGGAACTGGGCACCGCCGAGCTTGCGCGCCTCTTCCTCGAAGGTTTCGATGAACAGGCGCCCGATGATCTTGCGCTTGGTTTCAGGATCGGATTGTCCCTCGAGCTCGCGCAGGAACACCTTGGACGCATCCACATGCACCAGCGGAATATTGTACTGGTCGCGGAACATGGTCACGACCTGCTCGCTCTCGTTGAGCCGCATCAGGCCGTGGTCGACATAGATGCAGGTGAGCTGGTCGCCGATCGCCTCGTGGATCAGCACGGCCGCGACAGAGGAATCTACGCCGCCGGACAGGCCGCAGATCACCTTGCCGGTGCCGACCTGTTCGCGGATCTTTTCGATCATGCGCTGGCGATAAGCGGCCATGGTCCAGTTGGACGGGATGCCGCAAATGTGGTGCACGAAATTGGCGTAAAGCTTGCCGCCGTCAGGGGTATGGACCACTTCGGGGTGGAACTGCACGGCCCAGATGCGGCGCTGTTCGTTGGCGATCATCGCAAAGGGGGCATTGGCCGAGGTGCCGACCACCTCGAAGCCTTCGGGCAGGGCGACAACGCGATCGCCATGGCTCATCCAGACCTGATGCTCGCTGCCCAGCTCCCACACGCCTTCGGAAAGCGACGATGGTTTTTCCACGGTAAGCTCAGCCCGGCCGAACTCGCGATGATGGCCGGCCTCCACCTTGCCGCCCAGGGCCATGCACAAGGCCTGCTGGCCATAACAGATGCCAAGGATCGGCACGCCGGCTTCAAGAATAGCCGGATCGATGGTGGGCGCGTTTTCATCGAGCGTCGAGGCGGGGCTGCCCGACAGAACCACACCCTGTGGCCGCATCGTTGCCATGGCGGCGCCGGCATGCTGAAAAGGGTGGATTTCGCAATAAACGCCGGTTTCACGAATGCGGCGCGCAATCAGTTGGGTGACTTGCGAACCGAAGTCGACGATCAGGATCGATTGCGGGTGGTCAAGGGTGTCTGTGCTTTGCATGGCGAGCCATTATCGCTGCGGCACCATTTCTGCAAGCGATCCCGCACGTTTCAGGTCTGCCATGCGCCTTGCAGACTGGGCAAAACCTGCTATCGCGGAGGGGCGATGGCTGGCTGGAAGGACGCGGCGTGACACAAAGACTGCTTGGCGCCGACTTCCTGCGCGCTGCTGCCTGCATGATGGTTCTGCTGCACCACCTGGCATTTCGCATGAACTTCAACCAGGTGCCGGACATGTTCCGCCCGCTGATGCAGTTTCTCGTCATGGGCAGCTTCGGCGTTTCGGTGTTTTTCATGCTCAGCGGGTTTCTGCTGGCCCGGCCGTTTTGGCAGGCGCTCGATCGCGGCGAGGCGATGCCATCGCTGCGCACCTATACGCTGCGGCGGGCGGCGCGCATCCTGCCCGGCTTCTGGTTGGCACTGGTGGTCAGCTTTGTTTTAGGCGTGGTGCTGATCGACCCGGTGATCGATGGCGAGCGCATTATCCGGTTTCTCGCCGGGTTCTTTCTGGTCAGCGACTGGCATTGGGTGACGTTGTTTCCCGTCGACAACAATGGCCCGCTTTGGTCGATCGGCTTTGAAGTCACCTCATACCTGCTTCTGCCCTTCTGCCTGGCGGCTTTGTTTACCGCTCGTCTGCGGGGCTGGACTGCGCGATTGGCCTGGCTTGGCGTGATCGCCCTCGTGCTCGTGGTGCATGTGCTGGTGATGCAGTGGGCGCCGATAGACGACGTCAACCGGGGCTGGGATCATGGCCTGGTCGGGGGCGCCAAGGCCTGGATGCCGCGCTTTAATCCCATTGGGTTCTTTGCCATCTTTGCCCTCGGCGCGCTGGCCGCCGGCATCCAGGTCAAGCTCGGCAATCTGCGCCACTGGTTGTTCGACCTTCTGGGTCTTGCAGGGGTGATCGGTGCCGGATGGGTCATGGCGCGCCATATCGGCGGGCTCAACGAAGGCTTTGGCTGGTTCGAGATTCCCTATGGGTTCCCTTGGATGCCGCTCGCTATCGGCGTGGCACTGGTGGCCTTGCCGTCATCGGTTGTGGCCGGCCGGCTGCTCGACAACCGCGTGTCGCGCTGGATCGCTGAGAAATCCTTCGGCATTTACATTTGGCACTTCTTGATCATCGGCCTGATGGCGCGGCTGCTGCCGCCGGCCTTCCAGACCGGGACGGAGAGCGGCTGGACCATCTGGCTTTGGTCGAGCGCCGGAGCCATCATCGCGAGCTTCCTTGTCGCTACCGCAAGCTTTCACTGGCTGGAACGACCTGTGGTGCAGTGGGCGCGGGGGCTGGAAGCCGCCAAGCGCGAGCCCACCAGCGTCAGGAGTTCAGAACAGCGATTGACAGGTTGAGCAGCGACGCAAAGGCAACCCAGGCCAGATAGGGCACAAAAAGCCACGAGGCGAGGCGATCGGTTCGGCGGGCCACGACGATGAAGGCGATGATCAGCGCCAAAAGCACGACGATCACGGCAAAGGCGGGCCACAGCATCTGGCCGATGAACCAGATGGGCGACCAGGCCCAGTTGAACACCATCTGCGCGAACCACAGCTTCATGGCGCCGCCCGAGGGGTTCTCGCTCCAGATGCGCCAGCCCGCCACCGCGATCATGGCGTAAAGGATGAACCACACCGGTCCGAACAGCCAGTTGGGCGGATTGAACGGCGGCTTTTCGAGGTTCTGATACCAGACGCCGGGCGTCGATTGCGTGCCGATCAGGGCGCCGACGCCGATCACCACAAGAAGGAAGATTCCCAGCACCAAAAAGGATGGTGGGGAGCGGTGGTCGCCATGGGTGGGCGCTGTCATGGGGCTGGCTCCTTCGGTTGATCAATCAACGCCCGGGAGCCTGCCGAGGTTCACGCCCCGCTGTGTCGCAGAGCCGCGAAATAGAACCCATCCGTGCCGCTCAGCCGTGGCGTCAGCTGGATGCCGCCCATCGGCGTGGCGAGCTCGGGCGGCATTTCTCTGTTGAACGCTCCTTGCCACATTTCGCTAGGCGGCACAGGGGCAAAGTCGGGATTGGCGGCAAGAAACGCTTGGACCTGATCGTCGTTTTCTTCCGGCAGGATGGAGCAGGTGATATAGACCAGCGTGCCGCCCGGCTTGAGATAACCCATCGCTTGCTGGAGGATGGCGCGCTGTTCATCCACCCGCTGCGCCAGGAGCTCCGGCGTCAGTTTCCACTTGGTGTCGGGACGCCGCCGCCAGGTGCCGGTGCCGGTGCAGGGCGCATCGATCACGACGCGGTCGATTCTGCCGGCAAGATCGTCCAGCGCGCCGGGCTGGGGGGCGCGAACCTGAACGTTGCGGGCGCCATTGCGCTTCAGCCGGTCATAGATCGGCGCCAGCCTTGTGCGGTCGCTGTCAAAGGCAAAGATCTGGCCCTTGTTCATCATCTGGGCGGCCAAAGCGAGCGTCTTGCCGCCTGCTCCCGCACAAAGGTCGAGCACCTGTTCGCCGGGCTGCGCGCCGGCCAAAGCGGCCACGATCTGGCTGCCCTGATCCTGCACCTCGAACCAGCCCTTGAGGTAGCCTTCGTCGGCGGTCACATTGGGCGTACGCGCATCGCGGGGCCCGGCCGGCATAGTAACACCAAGCGGCGCGATGGGTGTCGCCTCCGGTTCGAACCTTGAAAGGGATTTCAGGACCCGGTCTCGCGTCGCCTTGAGGCTGTTGGTGCGCAGGTCGAGCGAGGGCCGCTCGGCCATGGCCTGCCCTTCGGCCACCCAGTTGTCGGCAAAGGCGCGCCGGAGCGATGGCTCAAGCCATTTCGGAATATCGGCCAGCATCCAGCCGGGCGTGGTATCGGGCAACTGCCCGACGCCGCGCGACATTTCATCATCGCTGAGCGGTTCGGGCGCGTGGCTATCGAGGGCAAAGGCCTCGTTCAGCGCTTCGGGCATTTCGTGCCAATCGCGCATGGCCACGGCCAGCACCAGGGCGCGTGGCGTGTCGCTGTTCATGATGGCGGCGTGCGAGGCGCGGTGACGGAGCGCGTCATAGACCAGGTTGCCGATCGCGGCCCGATCGCCGGCGCCGGCAAAGCGATTGTTGAGGCCCCAGGCCTTAAGTGCTTCGGAAACCGGACGCTTGCGTGCTTCGATATCCTGGAGCACGGCGATGGCGGCAGACAGGCGGCCGGGAAGGCGCATTCAGATACTCGGGGCTAGAACAACAAGCTTGATCACGAGCCATAGCCACAGAAGCCCCAGCACCACAAGGCCCGCGCTATAAAGCATCAGCCGCCGCTGCACGTGGTTGGAGGTGACATGAACGAGGGCATGAGCATAGCGCAGCGCTACGAACAGCGTGGCGAGGATCGCTTCGAACCAGCCCGTGCCATTGCTCCACAGGGACAGGATCGCCGCGACATAGAACAGCACCGGCAGCTGAAACTGATTGTCGAAGTTGTTGGACAGGAGCCGTGCCCGCAAGGGATAGGCGGTGCGGTCCACTGCGATATCCTTGATGTCGATCTCGCCGCGCATGACGCGCGGAATGCGTTCCATGCCCATCCAGACCAGAACGATCACCGTCAGCAGCACCTGGGCCGCCACGGCAAGGATCAACAGTTTTTCGCTATAGAACATGATGGGCTCCTCTTTAGGGCTACGCTCGTGACCGGCTGGAGGTTGCATCACGCTTGAAGCGAGGCGAGCGAGGACGGGGGTTAGCGCAGCATAATCTCTAGGGCCATGGTGCAACCAACCGCTTTGCCGCTATAATGATGTGGCAGAAGCGACCCGATGCTGAGAGCGGGGCCGCATTTTCAAGAAAACACCTTGTTCGCTGAAATTATGATCGTGGTCGTTCTGACAATCGTCAACGGCCTGTTGTCCATGTCGGAACTCGCCGTCGTTTCCGCCCGTCCCGCCCGCCTGCGCACCATGGCCGAGGCGGGCAACAATGGCGCCGCCACTGCCATCAAGCTCGCCGAGGAACCGGGCAAGTTCCTGTCTTCCGTGCAGATCGGCATTACCCTTGTCGGCATCCTGTCGGGTGCTTTTTCCGGCGCAACCCTCGGCCTTCGCCTGACGACCTGGCTACAGTCGATTGGCGTTGCCAGCAGCGTTGCCGACGTTCTTGGCGTTGGCGTGGTCGTCGTTTTGATCACCTATGTCTCGCTGGTGGTCGGCGAACTGGTGCCCAAGCAGATTGCCCTGCGCGATGCTGAAGGCGTTGCAGCCCGCGTTGCGCCGGCCATGAAGCTGTTGGCTGCCATCGGCTCGCCCATCGTCTGGGTCCTCGATGTTTCCGGCAAAGGACTGCTCAAGCTTCTGGGGCAGGCGGGCGAGGCTGAGGAAACGGTGACCGAAGAAGAGGTCAAGACCATTATCGCCGAGGCGACCACGGCCGGGGTGATCGAATCGGACGAGCATTCCATGATTTCGGGCGTCATGCGCCTGGCCGATCGCTCGGCCCGCGGGCTGATGACGCCGCGCCTCGATGTGGACGTGGTCGACCTGGCCGACGACAGCGACGAAATCCGCCGCACCATCCTCAGCACCCATCGCTCGCGCCTTCTGGTGCAGGATGGCGACGCGGACTCCATTATCGGCGTCGTGGCTATCAAGGATATTATCGGTGTCTTCGCCAATGGCTTGCCGCTCGAGTTGCGCAAGTTCGTTCAGCCGGTGCCGGTGGTGATGGACCATGCTGATGCGCTGGACGTAGTGCGCGCCATCCGCAACTCCACGGTTCATACCGCGCTTGTGGTGGACGAATACGGACACTTCGAAGGCATCGTCACTTCGGGCGACATTCTCGAAGTTATCACCGGCGTTTTTCAGGAAGAAACTGGCGACGATCCGGCCGTGGTCAAGCGCGAAGATGGCTCATACCTCGTGGCCGGATGGATGCCGGCCGACGAGTTCGGCGAGCGGCTCAAGGTGAACATTCCCCGCGACGCCAAGTATGAAACCGTCGCCGGGTATATTCTTTCGGCGATCAACCACCTGCCTGCGGTGGGAGAAACCTTTGAGCATGACGGCTGGAAGTTCGAGGTCGTCGATCTCGATGGGCGGCGCATCGACAAGGTGCTGATGACCCCGCTCACTGCGGCCGCCTAGCGGTCGAGCGCCATGCCGAACCAGGCCGTCCGCCCATCCGTGCGGACGGGCTCGAACCCGCTTTTTGTCCAGAAGGCTATGCCAGCCGCATTGGCGCTGTTTGCCCCAAGGTGAATGCCACCAACATTGGCAGCCCGCGCCTCAGCGATCCACCGGGCGAGCAGCTTGGACCCGATGCCTTGCCCGCGCAGTTGGGGCAGGAGGTTCATGTGAATATGGGCGGGAAAGCGGGCGACCAGATCAGCGGGGGCGTGGTCGGGCTGATTAATGGACGCGAGCCGCAGGCGGTCCACTGGGGTCAGTGCGGAAAGGTCCGCACGCCGGTATTGCTCTTGTAGCCTGGGCCACCATTGCTGGGCCAGGCGTTGCTCGAACGCGGCCGTGTCATGCGTGCCGACGAGATAACCGGCAAGCTCACCATCAGCCTCGACCACGAGAACATGCTCGGGCTCCAGCACGCCATAGGGCGCGGCATAGATGTGGCCGACCAGATGGGGATCGCTATGGAGCGGGGAAGCGTCGGCGCCGCTATCGCCGGTCAAGAGGCAGATCCGGTAAAGCGCCTGTAGGTCAGCCGGCTGGAAGGGCCGCAGCCGGACCATCAAAGGGACTCGAAAGCGCCGGTTTGGTAGTTGAACAGCTTGCCGGTCTCTTTAAGACCCGGTGCGATCATGTCGATCAAACTGGGCGCGATGTCGGAGGGCTTGGGCAGGCTATTGGGGTCTTCGCCCGGCATGGCCTTGGCGCGCATCGCGGTGCGCACGGCGCCCGGGTAGAAGGCGTTGATCTTGACCTTGGTCTGCGCGACTTCGCCGGCATACGACTTGGCCATGGCATCGACGGCTGCCTTGCTC
>CAKTFF010000065.1 GCA_934553185.1 uncultured Devosia sp. | reverse complement strand
CGTTCTAGCATAGTACGTCGAGCGAACTGGGCTTCGTGACAACTGCACGTTGCGCGATGCTCAGTGATCGACAGAAGCGAACAATCCGTCTCACGTGGTTGAGAAGTCAGGCTCGTTAGCCCGATCGGTGGCCCTAGAGCTGGTAAACCGCACATCTCTTACACTTACATCAGTGTGCCTACGGCAACCACTTGTGACCGCACCACAAGGACGTGCCTGCTTGCGAACATCCACTGAAGTCACTTATATCGCCTCAGTTACGATTTGTTACCAAGGACGACACTACGATGTCTAAGCTTAAGATCGCCGTTATCATCTCCTCGACCCGCGACAGCCGCTTCGGCGATAAGCCGGCGCAGTGGATCCTGGACAAGGCAAATGCTCACGGCGATATCGACGCGGAAATCGTTGATATCCGCGATTTTGACCTGCCGTTCTTCAACGAAGTGGCATCCAACCTCTGGGTGCCGTCGAGCGACCCCCGCGCCGTTGCATGGCAGAAGAAGATCGCCGAATTTGATGGTTATATCTTTGTGGTTGCCGAATATAACCGCTCCATCACTGGCGCCCTGAAGAACGCCATCGACCAGTCCTACCTCGAGTGGAATCGCAAGCCGTTCGGTATGGTCGCCTATGGCAGCGTTGGCGGCGCGCGCGCTGCCGAGCACCTGCGCGGCATCGGCGTCGAAATGCAGATGGTGTCGACCCGCACAGCCGTCCATATCGGTGGGGCGGACTTCTTTGCCGTGCATCCGCTTGGCCAGCAGAACAAGCCGTTCAGCGAGATCGAAGGCTCGATCGGGCCGAGCGCCAAGGACATGCTGGACCAACTGGTCTGGTGGGGTAAGGCCACCAAGTCTGCCCGCGCCGAGGATGCAGCGGCCGCTACTGCCGCCCAGTAACGCGAAGACCTCCAAAGCTTCGTTTGTCGGCAGAGGCCGTTCCGCAAGGGACGGCCTTCGCTGTTGAACCAATGTGGAACCTGCTTGTTGTAAGTGCCGACGCCTGGGTGTATAGCGGCGCCGCCTTCACCAAGAGAGCACAAGGTTCATGACGCAGACGAACACGACCGGCGCTCCCCGTGCCGGTGTCGATGCGAGCGACCTCACCAGCCACTCCCATTCCCGCAAAGACCTGCCCGTACTGATCATGGGCGCATTGGGCGTCGTTTATGGCGACATCGGCACGAGCCCGATCTATGCCTTTCGCCAGGCGATGCATATCCGCCCCGGCGAAGCTTCCACCGCCAGCGAAATCCTTGGCCTTCTGTCATTGATCGTGTGGGCGCTGACGCTGACGGTGGCGGTCAAATACGTGTTCTTTGTGACGCGCGCCGACAATAACGGCGAAGGCGGAACGCTGTCGCTGATGGCGCTGGCGCGCAAGACCTTCACCAATCCGCCACTCTGGATCACCGTTCTTGGGGTGCTGGGCGCGGCGATGTTTTTCGGTGACGCGATTATTACCCCGGCAATCTCGGTGCTGTCTGCGGTGGAGGGCGTCGATCTCGTTGCGCCCGGCATGTCGCGCTGGGTGGTGCCGATCACGCTGGTGATCATTGTCGGCATCTTCTTTGTGCAGCGCTTCGGCACGGCAAAGGTATCTGCCGTGTTCGGGCCGGTGACCGCCGTGTGGTTCCTGGTGCTCGGCTTTTCGGGCCTGGTCCACATCATCGACTATCCGGCAGTCCTTTGGGCCCTCAATCCCTATCTCGGACTGGACTTCCTCTTTACCCATATCGGCATTGCCTTTGTGGTGGTCGGCGCCATCTTTCTCGCGGTGACAGGCGCAGAGGCCTTGTATGTCGATCTCGGTCACTTCGGCCGCAAACCGATCGTCCTTGCCTGGTTTGGCCTGGTTTTCCCCTGCTTGCTGCTGAACTATTTCGGACAGGGTGCCTTCGTGCTGGAAGTGGGTGTCGAGAATGTCGACAGCCCGTTCTTCGAAATGCAGCCTGACTGGGCCTTGCTGCCCTTCGTGGCGTTGGCGACCCTCGCCACGATCATTGCCAGCCAGGCCGTTATTTCCGGAACCTATAGCCTTGCCCAGCAGGCGATTGCTCTCAACATGCTGCCCCGCATGATGGTGCAGCATACGTCCGAGACCCAGAGCGGGCAGATCTACATGCCCCAGATCAATACGATGCTGATGATCGGCGTGTTGATCCTAGTGGTGACCTTCGGCAGTTCAAGCGCCCTGTCCAATGCCTATGGCATTGCTGTGTCGGGCGTGATGATCGTGACGCTGGCGCTGCTGCTTGTGGTGATGTGGCGCAACTGGAAGTGGCATCCGGCGGCTGTGATCGGCTTTGGTGCCGTTTTCGCTCTGATCGATGGCGGGTTCTTCGCGGCCAATATTGCCAAGCTGTTCCAGGGCGGATGGGTGCCGGCAGCGGTAGCCATCGGCGTTGCCATCATCATGTGGAGCTGGATGGCAGGTCGCCGCCGCCTGGCCGAGAAAACCCGTCGCGACGAGGTGCCGCTGCATTTCCTGGTCGAAAATCTGTCCAAGAAGAAGCCGTCGCTGGTTCCCGGCACGGCGGTGTTTCTGACCAGTGACATCGAAGGCGCCCCAACAGCGCTGCTCCACAGCCTCAAGCACTACAAGGTCCTTCATGAGCAGAACGTCATCTTGACGGTTCGCACATCTGCCTCGCCGCGTGTGCCGGACAATGAAAAGGTGACGATCGACGCTTACAACGAACTGTTCAGCCGGGTCGTGGTGACCTTCGGCTTCATGGAAAGCCCCAATATTCCGAAGGCTTTGGCGCTCGGGCGCAAGCTGGGCTGGAAGTTCGACATCATGTCGACATCGTTCTTCCTGTCGCGTCGCTCGCTCAAGGTTGGCGCCCGATCAGGCGGACCGCTGCGCTTCTGGCAGGATCGGCTGTTTACCCGCCTTGCGCGTAACGCCAGCGACGCAACGGAGTACTTCCACATTCCCACCGGCCGCGTGGTCGAGATCGGCACACAAGTTGTGCTTTAGGCCAAAGGCCTATTTGATCATGTCGGGACACACATAGGGAACGGTGGCTGAAACATAGCGCTGTTCCACAGTCTCGTTACCCAGCTTAAGGTTCAACACGAGTTCGCTGTCGCTCAGCGCGGTGATGTCGGCATTGATGGTCATGCCGTCTTCCTCCCAGCTGATTGCCTCTGGAGAGACCTGCTGCCAGCGCGACAGACGGTAGGTTTCCCAGCAGCTGTCGGACACCAGCGTCCCGTCACCTAGAAAGATCTGCATGGGGCCGGGCAGGGCCTCGTCGGCGTCCGAACGGACCCAGACCTTGTTGAGCAGGGCATTGTCCGACCTGTCTTCGGCGGACACATCCTCTTCGGCGGTGTCAGGAGCTTCCTGCGCGGTGGCGGGGAGAGTGGCGCAGGTGCCTACGCCCCAAACGCTCATCAGCGCTAAAATTGCGGCCTTGGTATCCATGCTCGTGTCTCCCTGAATGGCGCAGCGCAGCCGATCCATCAATGTGGTGCTCCGATCGCGGCAAATTTGCGTTTGCCGCGATCACATGGCGGTCTCTTACGTGGTTTTCCATTCCCGCTGGCCCAGCGAGCGGTCGCGATCGCGAACACGACGCACTTGGTTGGGCCAGAGATCATAGTTTCGCTCGCCCAGTTCGTGGCGGGCGTGAACGGGCCAGTTCGGATCCTCAAGCGCACCACGCGCCAGGGCGATAAAGTCGGCATCACCACGGGCGATGATCGCTTCGTCACCCTGCGGGTCTCCAAGCAGGCCTACGGCCATAGTGGGCAGACCGCCCTGGTTGCGCACGGCGCTCGCCAATGGCACCTGGTATTCAGCGACTGCGTGGATCGTTGCGCCTTCGAACCCGCCACTCGATGCGTCGATGGCGTCAACGCCACGGGCCTTCAGTTCCTTGGTGAGGGCGATGCTGTCCTCGACCTGCCAGCCTTCGCTGTGCCAGTCGGTCACCGAAAGACGGACCAACAGCGGCTTGTGCTCGGGCCAGACCGCCCGCACTGCGTCGGTGACTTCGAGCAGAAGGCGCATGCGGTTTTCGCGTGAGCCGCCATAGCGATCAGTGCGCTTGTTGGCGAGCGGGGAGAGGAATTGGTTGAGGAGGTAGCCGTGAGCGGCGTGGATTTCGACCGTGTCGAAGCCGGCTTGCTCAGACCGTTTGGTTGCGGCAACAAAGGCATCGATGATGTTGCGAATGCCCGCCTCGTCGAGGGCGGTGGGCGCCGTGAAGTTCTTCCCTTCGGCATGGATTTCGGCGCTTGGCGCGACCGGCGTCCAACTCTCGAAATGAAGCTCCTGCTTTTCGGCATCGGTCTCATCGAAGCCGTTGCGCCACGGGACGGGCGTCGATGCCTTGCGGCCGGCATGGGCAAGCTGGATGCCCACTGCGGCCCCCTGGCTATGGGCAAAATCAACGATGCGCTTGAGCGGCGCGATCTGTTCGTCCTTCCAAAGACCCAGGTCGGCATAGCTGATGCGGCCCTCGGGCACCACGCCGGTGGCTTCCACCACGATCAGTCCGAAGCCTCCGATGGCGAAGCGGCTGAGATGGGCGAAGTGCCAGTCGTTGGCAAAGCCATCCTGTGCGGAATATTGGCACATGGGCGCGACAACCGTGCGGTTGCGCAGCGTTAGACCGCGCAGGGTGATGGGGGAAAACAGCTGGGACATAAAGGGCTCTTGCGATTAGTGCGCCGAAGAATGGCGCGTCATAGATGCATCCTCTGCGCTTCATCGGCAAGTGCCGATGAATGACGCGCGCATGCGGGTCAATGGTGTGTTAGCCAGATTCCGGTAGCTTCGCCACTAAACGCAGGAATTTGAGCATGAAAGTCACCCTCGATCTGGACGCGCTGGTGGTGCAGGGCAAGCTGACCCAGATGGAGGCGGAGCGGCTCAAGGGCTATGCTGCCGCCGAGACCGGCGAACTGGGCACAAATGTATTGTTTGGGCTGGGCGCCACGGCAGTGGCCATCGGCGTTGGTGTGCTGGTGCCCACGCTGCAGACGGCGATGGCGCTTGGTGCAGTGTTGTTTGCCGCCGGACTGTGGCTGCGGCTGACAGGCGTGGTGCGCTGGTCGGTGTTCGCGCAGATCATCATGGTCGTGGGCGCGCTGGCGCTGTTGGGTGGCGTAGGCGGGCTTTATGGCGAGCATTTGCTGGTGCGGGTGGCGTTGACGGTGGCAACGGCGGGCGCAGCGATCCTTGCCCGGTCGGGCCTACTTGCCGCTCTGGCAGTGATCGCTTTTGCCCTAACCATCACGTTGGATGTCACATTGTGGACGCCAACGCATTCACTGGCGGTCGCGATCGTCGCGCTGGCAGCGCTGGTTCTTGCGCTCTATCTGGTGTCACTGCGGGTCAGTCCGGCGCATGAGCGTTTGGCGATCATCGGCATGCGCACCGGCATCATTCTTATCAACGCAGCTTTTTTCCTCGGATCGTTGTTTGGCGATGACGGGCTTGGTTGGGCTGGCGGGGTTTTCTCGGTGGCATGGGCGCTGGCGCTGCTGCTTTTCGGCAGTTGGGCCGTGTTCGCCAACCGTCGATGGGCCGTCAATGCAGTCGCCGTATTTGGCGCCATCCACTTCTTTACGCAGTGGTTCATTGCGCTTGGGGCAAATCCGCTGTCGATCCTGGGCGGCGGGTTGCTGCTGATCGGGTTCGGCGTGGCGTTGGCACGCTTCAATCGCTGGGTGGGTCTGCGCAAGGCGACGCTTGCTTAGCGGCTGGAACGCTACCAGACAACAGGGTGGGTTTCTCCCGTCTGCACATTGACGAAGCCGCTGGGCGCAAGCTTTGAGGGCGCGACGAGCACCCAGCGCCAGGGCGAGCAGGTGAGCGTGGCAAAGATCAAGAATTCGGGAAAGCCTGGCTTCCAGCGGTTCATGGCTGCCGGCTGGTACATCCAGGTGACTTGCGCGGCTCGCTGGAGGAAGGCCTGGTTCTCCTCGTCGAAGGCTTGGGCCGTGCGGGCTGTCATGAGGCCTGCAACCTCCAGGTGGATTTCTGCTACCAGTTCTCCACGATGCACCAGCGCCCAGCCGCCGCCGATCTCGCCCAGCCGGTTGACGGCCATGGCCATAGCTGCGTCGGACGAGCCGATGCACCAGACATTGTGCGAGTCATGGGCGACCGAGCAGGCTAAGGCGGTGTCCGGGTCTTCCGGACCGCAGCCGGTCCAGAACATGGACGCGACTGCGCCGTCGCCGCGATAGCGATCAATCATCGACCATTTGGTGATCAGCCGCGCGGGGTCGCGCTGCACTAGATCGTCGACGACAGGCAGGTCTTCGGTCAGGAAATCCTCGTTCCAGTGGAAGGGACGGAGAACGGCGGCAGTCATGGTGTCCCGGCCCGGTTCGGCTGAGATGGCAAAATCCGCAGCAGAAAGCATGCGGCCGATATTCAGGGTGTTGGTGGCCCATTCGGGCCAGTTGATTACAGGGGTCTGCCCGGTGAAAGTCTTGCCCTCTGCGACCAGTTGGCCATCGGCATAGACGTGGCGGATCGAAACCGTCTCGACGTCGTCAAGCAAAACCAGGTCGGCATAGCGGCCGGGCGTGATGGAGCCGACCCACTGGTCGATGCGCATGTGGCGCGCCGGATTGATCGTTGCGCACTGTATGGCGATCTCGGGTGAGAGGCCATAGCTGATCGCATGACGGACATTGTGGTCGGTGGCGCCGTCCTTGAGCGTATCGGTGGCGCTGCGGTCGTCCGTCGTAAAGGCGATGTTGCTCCAGTCTTTGAGCCCGCGTTCAAGGAGGCCAGGGATGATGGCGTCGTAGGAAAAGGGACGCAGTTCGGTGAAGAGGCCGCGCATCAGCCGGTCCCAGGCTTCATCGAGTGCCCAGACTTCATGATCGGAGCTGAGGCCGGCGGCGGCAAAAGCCGATATGTCATGCGGGTCGACGAGGCCGGAGCCGTGTCCTTCGACCACGCCGCGCATCTCGAAAGTGGCGCGGATCATGCCCCACATGCGCCCGTAGCCCGGATTGGTCGGGTCCCAGACCGACGGCCAATCCATGACTTCGTCAAGGCTGGTGACCGACAGGTCATCGCGGAGGGAGCGCTTCTGCTCGTCATAGCCATAATAGCCGCCGCTTTCTTCCCAGGCGCTGGGGGGAACGGCCGAACCGGGCTGGATGAAGACCTTGAGGGGCGAACCGGCCATCCGCGCTTTTTGCCAGAACTCGGTGTTTTTGGCGCCGTTCACATTGGCAAATTCGTGGCTGGCTTCGCAGGTCCAGGTGTTGCCGCGGGGCAAAACCAGGGCTGCTTCGAACTCGGGTGTCAGGTGGGTCGACTCGATGTGCTTGTGCACTTCGCCAAAGCCGGGCACGGCTGAGAGGTGAGGGTAGCTGACACGCTGCTTCACTTCCCCGCGGTAGGAGCCGATCGGGCCGACATAGGCGATGCGGCGGCCCGAGACGATGATTTCCTGCCGTTCCATCCAGTGATTGGCATGTACCGCCAAGAGACGGCCAACTTCCATGGCTAGGTCGGCAGGCTCCTTGCCCAGCGATACCAAGAGCAGGTGCTGGCGGATGACGACTTCGTCGGCAGCATTGAGGATGAGGTCGTCGGGCAGGCTCATATCTTGCTCAGGGTTCGCACCTTCATGGCGCGCTGGGCGCGGTAGCTGAACAGCACCAGCGCCAGGATGGTCACCACGAAAGGAATAGTCTGGATCATCTCGCTTGGGAGCCAGTTGAAGAGGTTGGGCATGACGATGGACAGCGCTTCAAAGACGCCAAACAGCAGCGCTGCAAGCATGGCGCCAACCGGGTGGCGGGCGCCGAGAAGCACGGCCCCGAGGGCAATAAAGCCGCGGCCTGAGGTCATGTCGCGGGTGAAGCCGACATAGTTGAACATGGCCAGTTGAGCGCCGCCAATACCGGTCAGGGCGCCCGATGCCACAAGGCTCCAGGCGCGGACCTTGCCCACGGGAATGCCTGCGGCTTCGGGAGCGGCCGGGTATTCGCCAACGCCGCGCAGCCACAGGCCCCACGGGGTGCGATACAGAAAGTACCAGACAAGGAACACAGTCAGCGCGCCCAACCAGCTCAGGATCGAGTGGCCTGACAGGAGGCTGCGGAGCACGGGTCCGACACCGGGGATGGCGTCGAGCCACGGCATGGTGACTGCCGGAACGGCCTTGCTCTGGAGGTTGATGGAGGTGCCCTTGTCGCCGCCTGTGGCTGTTGCAAGAGCAAAGACAGTGCCACCGGTGGCCAGGATGTTGACGGCAAAGCCAACCAGGATGATGTCGGCCTTAAGCTTGAGGTGAAAGAACGCCATCAGCGCTCCCAGAAGGCCGCCCGACAGCATGGCCGCCAGTACAGCCACATACCAGGGCGCATAGACAGAGACGATCACGGCGGTGAGCGCCGCGATCAGCATCATGCCTTCCAGCGCGACGTTGAGGGCGCCGGAAAGATCGCTCAGGAGACCGCCGAGGGTGGCGAAAAGCAGGGGCGTCGTGGTGCGGATCACGGTGACGAAAAAGGTCGCCGAGAACATGGTCATCAGCAGTTCAATCATCGTGCGGCTCCCTCAGCGGTCGGTGTAGCGGCCGGTGCCGGGCGGAACAGGCGCCCGACCGCCTTCTTGCCCGGCAGGCTGAAGGATGAGGCGACCAAGAGGATGATGATGGCCTGAACCACGCCGATCATTTCGCTGGGCACGTCGGTGCGCAGGCCCATCAGTTGGGCGCCCTGGCGCAGGTAGCCGTAGAACAGCGCAACTACTGGAACAGCGAGCGGCCGACTGCGGGCAACGATGGCGATCAGGATGCCTTCAAAAGCAAGGTTTCCATCGAAGTCGACCGACAGATTGCCAAAGGCGCGGCCTTGGACGAAAACAGCTCCAAGCAATCCGCCAATCGCACCGGCAGCGGTCATCGCCGAGACC
>CAKTFF010000064.1 GCA_934553185.1 uncultured Devosia sp. | reverse complement strand
GGACTGATGCGGCTTCACAGGCTCGATCTCACCCGTTATGGCAAATTCACCGGCCGAAGCATTGACTTCGGTCGGGCGCAGCCCGGCGCACCAGACCTGCATATCGTTTACGGGCTAAACGAGGCAGGCAAATCAACCGCGCTGTCCGCCTATCTCGACCTCCTGTTCGGCATCGAAAAAACCAGCCGCTACAGTTTTCTCCATCCATATTCCAGCATGGAGGTGGGTGGGCAACTCGAATTTGGCGGACATATCCATGACGTGGTCCGGGTGAAGGCTCAGACCAATTCACTGCTGGATGGCAAGGGGCAGCCGCTCAACGAAGCGCTGCTCAGCGTGCCTTTGGCAGGTCTGACGCGCGACAGCTATCGCTCCATGTTCTCGCTGGACGATCAGAGCCTTGAAGACGGTGGCCACGCCATCATCGCCTCCAAGGGCGAACTAGGTGAGTTGCTGTTTGCTGCCAGCGCTGGCCTCGCCGACCTGGGCACCGTGCTTGCCCGCGCGCGCGACGAGGCTGACAGCATCCACAAGCAGCGCGGCCGCGCGACACAGATCGGCGAACTCAAGCGGGTGCTGGCCGGGCTCAAGAGCGAGCAGGACACCATCGACACGCGCGCCTCAGCCTATGGCGCAATGGTGGCCAGGCTTGCGCAGGCAGAAGCTGGTTATGACCAAGCCATGCAGGATCTGGGATCGGCAAAGGCCCGTCAGGACGAGATCGGTCGCGTGTTGCGTGCGGTGCCGCTGGCAGCGGAATACCGGCGGCTCGACACCATGCTGGCTGGCCGCCCGCCCTTGCCCATGCCACCAGGCGAATGGGCCGGGCAGATCTCGCCTTTGATGATCCGCAATGCCGAACTTGGGACCCATATCGCCACCACGGGGGCCGATCTCGAGCGTATTGATGGTGAAATCGCGTCACTAGTCACCGACGACAATCTTCTGCTGCAAGGTCCAGCGATCGCGTCTCTGGACGAAGGGCTGGCGCGGTTCACGACGGCGCAGACCGACCTGCCCCGGCGACAATCCTCCATCATGGAAGATGAGGCCGCAGTGGGTTCAATCCTGCGGCAGCTCGGGCAGGACGGTCACACCTCCCCGAAAAGCTTGCTGCTTCCCGCTTCCCTGGTCGGCACGCTGCGAGACCTGATCGAAGCGCGGTCCGGCATCGATGCCCGGCTCGACACGGCAGGGCGTGAACTCAAGCAATCGCGTGACGGTCTTGAACGAGCCGCTATGGAAGCGGAGACAGACAGCGGCGGCAAGGCCGTGGACAGTTCGGCGCTCGACAATGTTCACGCGGCACTCGCCGCATGGCGGCGCAGCGACCACCAGGCGCGCTTGCGGGTCGCCGAGCGCGCCCTGCCCCAGGTTACGCGGCGTTACCTTGCCCTGCACGACGCCCTGGCGCCGTGGTCGGGCGATGGCGACGCGCTGCGCTCGGTTGCCCTGCCGGAGCCTCGCCAGCTCGAAGCATGGCGGTCGCAAGCGATCACTCTCGAGAAGCGTCGAGCAGATCATGGCGAAAAGCGTCGTGCGTTGGCAACGCAGCTGCGGGAGGAGACGGCTCGCGTCGAGGCCATTCGTGCGGCTGCAGGGGCCATCGATGATGGTGAGGCCGCTCGTGTTCGCGACCGGCGCAACGCTGCTTGGGCGGCGCATAGCGCGGCACTTGATGGCGAAAGCGCCGCTGTGTTCTTGCAGGCAATGGCTGCCGATGACCAACTCAACGCCACGCGCCTCAGCCATATGCAGGACTTGGCGGAGCTTCGTGCCACGCAGCAGAGCATTGCGGTGGCGGAAGCCGGCTTGGCCCGGCAGGACGAATTGCTGGCCGATGTGGAGACCGATCTTGCCGCGCTTGCCGTGGCGGTGGGCCATGCGGTGGACGGCCTGGTGTCGCCAGCACGGTCGGCATCGGTGCTAGAGTGGCTTGATCAGCTCGAGGGCTGGGCGAAACGGCGCAGCGAAGCTTTGACAGCGTGGGATGCCCTGGGGGAAACGCAGGCGGATCTTGCCGAGGCAAAGAATGATCTTGCGCGGGACCTGCTGTTTTTGTCCCAGACGATGGCCTTGGCCGGATTCGACATAGCCGATGACCTATTGCCGGACACACTGTTGCAAATGGCCGAAACCATGCTGGCGCAGGGTGGATCACAGCAGGCGATACGCGCCGCAGCACAAAAAGGCTTGCGTCAGCGCGAAAGCGAGCTCGCACTGCGGGAAAGAGCCGTTTCAGAAGCCATTGAGGCGATGGATAGCTGGCAGCAAAGCTGGGCCGCAGCTTTAGGCCAGACCTGGTTCACCGACACTGGCGTGGGTTCGGTCCGTGAGTTGTTGACTGCGCTTGGGCAGCTCCCGGCCGCTCTGACGCAACGCAATGCCCGCGCGCGCCAGATCGAAACCATGGAGCGTGACCAGGCCGATTTTGCCGATGCGCTTGGTTCCGTGCTCAAGGCGCTGGGTGAGACCCTTGATCCCAATCGGGTGGTGGAAACAGCGCGCGAGCTTGCTGCGCGCCATGGAACGGCTCAGCACGATCGGCGCCGCCGCGAGCAAAAGGCTGCCGAGCGCATGAGGGTCATTGAAATCCTTCGGGATCTCGAAAACGAGCTAGCGCTTCTTCAAGCCCGCAAAGTGGAAATGACGGGGTTCTTCGCGGTCCAAACGCTGGAACAAGTCAATGCCAGTATCGAAGAGGCAGCCGAACAGAGCCGCATGCGCCAGCAGATCGATGCCCTTGGCAGCCAGATCGTTGCGGAGCTACGGACAGTTGAACTGCAGGCTGCGCTGGTGCAACTGGAAGCAGCAGATTTGCCTCAACTCGAGAGCGACACTGCAGAAGTGGCCTTGCGGGTGCAAGACCTCGAAGCGAGCAGCCGGCAGAGCTTTGCCGATCGGGCTCTGGCCAAGAAGAGCCTCGATGCGGTGGGCGGCGATGATGCGGTGGCCCGGATCGAGGCGCGGCGCCGATTCTTGCTCCTGCAAATCGAGGACAGGGCCATGGATTATCTGCGGCTCAAGGCCGGTACGCTGCTGGCGGAAAAAGCCTTGCACGCCTATCGGGAGCAACATCGCAGTTCCATGATGGATCGCGCCTCCGAAGCCTTTGCCCTGATCACCAAGGGTGACTATAGCGGGCTCGCTACGCGCCCCGACAAGGACCGTGAAACCCTGATCGGGCTGCCGCGGCAAGGTGGCTCAAAGCTTGCCGCCGACATGTCGAAGGGCACCCAGTTTCAGCTCTATCTAGCGCTGCGCCTGGCTGGTTATCAGGAGTTTGCCCGCAGCCGTCCGCCGGTGCCGTTTATTGCCGACGATATCATGGAAACCTTTGACGAGCCTCGCTCTGAGCAAGTGTTCCGTTTGCTTGGAGAGATGGCGCATATTGGGCAGGTCATCTACCTAACCCACCACCGCCACCTTTGCGACATCGCCCGGGCTGTGGTTCCTAGTGTTTCCGTGCACGAGCTGGCAAGCTGACCATGCGTTGATGCAGAGCGCACAAGACCTGGTCAGCAGCCTCGATCCGGCGGGCTATTTGCGTTCGGGAGAGAAGCCGGCGAGCAGCCTGATCATTTCGACGACCTCTACCAGCCACAGCCCCATCTGCAGCACCATCGCCGTCAGCCGATAACGCAGTGGCGTGTTAGGCTTTTTTGCAAATCGGTAAAGTGCCCGCAAGGGGGGCGTCAGGCTCCGCAGCGCCCAAGCCATCCGCCTTTTCCAGGTTCCTGCGGTGACCTGCCCGCCTTTCACCCGACGAACCTTGGTGGTCAGTTCGTGCCACGTACTGCGAGCGGGGTGAAACACACGAGCCTGCTCGGCAAAGACGATGCCGACACCTGCAATGGCGGCACGGCGGCAGAAATCCGCATCGCCACCGGACAAACGCGTGGCATCAAAGCCGCCGATTTTATGGAACAGGGATGCTGAGGCGGAAAGGTTCGCAGTCGCTGCATAGTGGCGGCCGACATACCTTTGCTGGGGAATGCCTTTGACGATGTCATACATTTCAAATGCATTGGGGTGCTCGTGATCCGACACCATGACGATGTTGCCGCCAATCAAGGTGTCGGTGGGCAGGTTTCCGATAAGTCGGTGCAATTGCGCGAGCCAGTCCTGATCCGGGCGGCAGTCGGCATCGGTGAAGCTGAACCATTTGCCACGTGCGATCGCAGCACCGGCATTTCGCGCGGCGTAGGAGCCGGGCTTGGCGCAGTGGACAACTGTGGCAAGGCTTTCCAGCTCAGGTCGTTTTGATGGCTGAGCCTCGTTGTCGACGAGGATGACTTCGAACGACTCACGTTCGATAGTCTGCTCTTTAAGGCATCGCAACAGCGTCGGAACCAGGTGCCACTGTTGATAGACCGGGACAATTACAGAAAAGTAGGGTGCATCAGCGGCCATCGGCAAAGTCCTGGTTGTGACAGGGGCGTGGCCGGCTGTCTTGCAAGTTGATCAGCGTCTCAGGGGTTGAAATTGATTCGGCGCGCAGAGCCGAGGCTTTTGCTTGCGCACTCCCAAATTCCCGCCAAGTACCGCATCTATCTGGATTTAGCGCTCCTTTCCATGACCTGCTGGTCAGGGTCGGCGGGCTGGCTGATCGCACAATGCAAAAGGTCACTGACACGGACGGAGAGATAACCTAATAACACGGGACAATGGCAAGAACGTACCAAGGCTTGATATAGCGACAGAGGCACGATCGGAGTCGCACCTGGCTCCCTGTGCGAGCACAGCCAGGAAGCGAAAAAGAGCTCGCTTATCGGTTTAAAAAACAGGCAGCCAGGAAGGCCCAATAACGGTGCGGACACGACTGAAGAATCTGATCAAACGTGCGATCTCCAAAGCGCGTCGGCTGGTCGTTGGTACAGCATCGCCACAGGGGAAAAGCCTTCGCCCAGCCAGGCTCCAGACTGATCCATTGGTGCTGCTCCAGGCAGCCCGCGTTCACGATGAGGACCGCTTGAAGATGGCATACAGTCAGAGCGCGCTTGCCGGCGAGCCTGACACGTTTGTGCTCTACCGCATTATCGGCAATGACTTGCCGCCGCGCCATAGCATTGGGCAATCGCGTCAAAATGTGCGATTCATTCTCGATCATGAGCCCAGCTTTCCCCATTGCGAAAAGCGTTGGGTGGTCAATCGGATCAGTGATCCCGAAGAAGAGCGGGCGATCCTTGCGCTACTCGAGGAGAGGGGCCAGCCTTATCTCCATATCCCCTTTGTAGGCGCTGAATATGCACGTCTCGACTGGGATTTTGATCAGTTGCCGCAGCCCGACTTTTTGGACACGGCCATGTTCGCGGATTTGACCGTGGATGCCAGGAAAAGGGCGCTGGCGGCCACTTACCGGCATAAGAACAACTATGCCATGAACAACAATGGCGCCCGCAACGCCGCTTTGGAAGACGGTCGCACCCGCGCGAAGTGGGTTCTCCCCTGGGATGGCAATTGCTTTTTGACGCAGGAGGCCTGGCAGCAGATTGCCGACAACGTCGTTGCCCGCCCACACCTGAAGTATTTCCTGGTCCCCATGCAGCGCATCACTGACAACGCTGCGCTGTTGACGGGCAATCTGGCGGTCCATCCCACCGAGGAGCCGCAGGTTTTGTTCCGCCGCGACGCGGAACAGGTCTTTGATATCGATTTCCCTTATGGGAGACGTTCCAAGGTCGAGCTTTTCTGGCGACTGGGCGTTCCCGGCCCATGGGAGCGCTGGGGCAATGACCCCTGGGACCTAGCTCGCCCAGCTTTATCCGATGATGCAAACGCATTTGGCGTGGCAGGCTGGGTTGCGCGGCTCCATTCCGGCGTATCGGCTTTGGAGCAGCACAATCGCGAAGGCGGCCGCAGTCGCCGCGCTGCGCGTGAAGACGCCATTATCCAGATGCTCGACACGCTGGATCAGCAACATGCAGCGGCAGGTGAGCCTTCAGCCAGGAGCAAGCCAGCCAGAAAGCCGGCGAAGGTGGCGCTGGAGGAACGCTATACCATTTCGGAACAGCTCAGAGCCATTGAAGAGGCTGTTGCCCTTCTCCCGCCGGCGCCTGTGGATGCCGCGCCAGTGGCTTTCGCGATTTCCATGCGCAGCGCCAAAGCGTCAGCACATTGGCCTGATGCGGTGTTGCGTCTTGAACAGACGCTGAACACGCTGCTCGGTCAATCGGACCAAAATTTCCAGGTTGTGGTGGCGGGACATGAAAGGCCGGACCTTGCCCAGCTGGCATCACCGCGCGTCACCTGGCTATCGATCGACAGGCCGGCACCGACCGAGCCTGCGGGCTATACCGCCGACAAGCTGGCCAAGCGGCGGCTGATCGGGGCGCACCTGCGAGCCACAGGCTTTAGCGGTTTTCTTATGGCGCTTGATGCGGATGACTGGGTCCACTACCGCTTTGTTGAGTGGCTTCGCCGCAGCCCACCGCATTTTGCATCGTTCTTTCGCGCTGGTTTCACCGTGAACTATGGCAAGGGCAGTATATGGCTGCGGTCGCCCGAGGCCGGCACCGGCACATTCTATCGTGCCTGCGGCTCATCTTCGGTATTTCGCCTGCAAAACGAAGATTTCCCCGCCACCGCCGACCGCGATGCGACCCGCGCGTCCGGCTTTGGCGTCGTCACCGCCTCGCACAACACCAATGCCGAAAAACTTGAGGCAGCGGGGGTTGCGGTCTCCTATATCAATCTGCCGATGGTGGCCTGGGTGCTTGGCCACGGCAACAACAATACCTTGGCGAAAGGCAAGATGCAGCTGGAAGTCGACTACGCCTTCTCCGCGCCCTTCCCTGCCGATCTCGACCAAGTCTTCCGCTATGCGAACCTTTCATAGCATTATGGCTGCGTTCACCCTTTCAGTCGCTCTTTCCGGTAAAGCATGAAAAAGAAACGTAGTAAGCTTCGCCGCGCGCTTGCGCCCTATCTGCCAGTCCGCTTCAAGGAAGTCTTGCGGAAGGCGCTGTCCAAAAAACAGGCTATCGCAAGCCCCCGCGCCAACGCGCCGGTGGTTAAGCTGCAGGTTGGCAAGCACGCCGTCACGCAGCCCTTTCCGCATCTGGTCGTCACCCGGATGATGATCGGGGTTTCGCGACCAAGCGCCTTCAACCTTCATGCCCGCATTCTAGCGGAAACACTTTTGCCCAGCCTGGCTAAGCAGACGTTCCAGGGCTTTCACTGGGTGATCGTCACGGATCGGCTGATCGACGCGGCATCCTTGGCCTATCTCAAGGAGATTACGGCCCCCTACCCCAATATTCATGTCGAGCTGCTCGATCCCTTCGAGCAATGGACCAACGTTCCCGACATCGTGCGCATGTGCCGGGACTATCTTGGGACGACGCAGAACGTCATCACCACCCGTGTGGATGACGATGATGCCCTGCGCCTCGATTTTCTTGAGCAGGTGCAGATCGAGGCGCGCAGGGCAGAAGCGCCCTTCGTGTCGATCAGCTATCGCACCGGCGTCACGGTCGCCAGCGACATGCGCATGTACCGGATGACCTCGTCGGAAAATGGGGCGAGCGCCGGGATGTCCATTCTCAGCCCCGATGTCGTTGACCGCAACGTCCACAGCTCGGGCCATAACGGCCTTCATGATGCGACCGAACGTGGCGGCGGAGTGGCCAAGCATCTGCACAGTTCAGCCCCCTACTTCCTGTCGGGTGAGCATGCCACCTCCGACAGCCGGGAACGTCGCGACGAAACGAAGGCGCATAAGCGTATTTCGCTGACCTACAAGCCCGCTGATTCAAGCTCGGAAGCCTATGTTGGGCTTCTGGCGTCGTTTGGACTCCCGGCGGACTTCGACGACCGCATCACAACGATCCGTAAGACGCATCGGGATCATGCTCCGCCTTTGTTCGATTATGCACCCGGACGATCGCGCCCCCTCAGCCGGCTGGGCCTCAAGCGACTTTATCTCAACCGGGCCAAGACGCTCAACGAACGTTTAAGCACGACGACAGGCAAGCAACGCGAACAACTTGAGCTCGAGATTCACCTGCTCAAGCAAGCGCATTATCTCGTTTGATGCGCTAGCGCTCCATGCCGGCAGGTTCGCCGGCTGACAGCTTGCGCACGCCGAACTGTTGGAGAATGGCTGAGTCGTCCTCGATGCGGCGCTTCTTGATGCCTGCAATGAGGCGTTCCTGACGCTCAGGCGTCCTGACGATCACATTGGACAGGTTGATGTCGTTGTTGACGACATAGATCGCCGCCCGAAACGGAATGGCGGTATTAGGACGGTCGGTCAACGACACGTCCTGAAAGGACAGGTGGTTTCGGTACTTGAAATAAGGCTGCGTGGCCAGCCGCTGGACCGGATAGGGCGCCTTTGGGAGATCCTGGGGGCGAAAGTAGACGATGCCCGAACTTCCGCACACATGATTGAAGGGCTTGCGCCAGGCGCCGGGAATGGTGGCTAGAACACCGTTCTTGTAATCGAGCGCATAGCCTTCAGGAATGAAGTAGCCGGACTTGTTGTCGTCATCGAGCACAAACTGCACCAGATCGCGATGAACATAGTCGTCGGCGTCCAGGTACATGAAATATCCACCGCCCATTTGCCGGAAACGCGCGGCTATCGCCCAGCGCTTGCGCCGCTTGTCCTGTCGGCGACTGCGCGGATCGGTCGGTTTGGGAAAAGCGACAGGCACAAATTCGACGCGGTCATCCTCAACCTGGTCGAGCGCTTCGGGACGCTCATGCCCGGCGACAAGGATACGGAAATTTGCATTGCTCTGGTTGAGCGCGGAGCGCAAGGTGGCCAGGAGCAGTTCGTTCAGGTGATCCCACTGCTTTTGGTCAACAAAGGGTGCGACCGGGACTGCGAAAATGAAGCTGGTCTGAGCTCTCGATATCACGGATGTGCCGCGATCCTTTGCGAAGACTCTTTTCAATCGTGCAATCAGCTTAGAGAACATG
>CAKTFF010000063.1 GCA_934553185.1 uncultured Devosia sp. | reverse complement strand
CGGCTTTTTCGGCATCCAGCGTTTCGATCACCCCGTAGAGCACCATGTCGGTGCCCTTGCCCGTCACGCCCGACACCAGCAGCACATCCTGCTTGCTGATGCGCTTGAGGGTCTTGAGCTTTTCCTTCAATTCATCGGGGTCGATGGCGTCGATCTTGTTGAGCACCACAATTTCCGGCTTTTCCGCCAGCCGCTCGTCATAGGCTGCAAGTTCGGTGCGGATGGTTTTGTAGGCTGTCTTGATGTCGTCCTGGGTGCCGTCGATCAGGTGGATCAGCACGCCGCAGCGCTCGATATGGCCTAGGAACCGGTCACCGATCCCGGCGCCTTCGCTGGCACCTTCGATGAGGCCAGGAATGTCAGCGAGGACGAAATCGCGCTCGCCGATCGACACCACACCCAGATTGGGATGAAGCGTCGTGAAGGGATAATCTGCAATTTTTGGCTTGGCAGCAGAGACCGCTGCCAGAAAGGTGGATTTACCGGCATTGGGCAGGCCGACCAAGCCCGCATCGGCGATCAGCTTGAGGCGCAGCCATATCCACTTTTCGGTGCCCGGTTGGCCGGGATTGGCGTGCCGCGGTGCCTGATTGGACGAGGTCTTGAAATGGGCATTGCCGAAGCCGCCATTACCGCCCGACAGCAGCACGACGCGCTGGCCTACTTCTGTCATGTCGGCGATCAGAGTTTCGTTATCGTCTTCAAACACCTGCGTGCCGACGGGCACGCGCAGCACCACGTCCTCGCCGCTGGCGCCACTGCGTTCCTTGCCCATGCCATGAGTGCCGGTCTTGGCCTTGAAATGCTGCTGGTAGCGATAGTCGATCAGGGTGTTGAGCCCGTCGACGCATTCGATCACCACATCGCCGCCGCGTCCGCCATTGCCGCCATTGGGGCCGCCGAACTCAACGAACTTTTCTCGCAAAAACGACACCGAGCCGCCCCCGCCATCGCCGGAGCGGACATAGACCTTGGCTTGATCGAGAAATTTCATCGTGCTCTGGCCTTCCAGACGACCCGCGTCAGTTTGGTGTCGATATGCTCCACCTCGGCGTGCCGCGCAAGGCAGTGGAGGCGGGAGCGCCCGATTTCACTGAAGCCCAGCTTGTGCTGAATGCGCAGCGAAGGATGGTTGAAGTGGAAAACGCCCGACAAAAGTTCGGGTGCTGCGGAGTGCGCGAAGAACCAGTCGAGGCTTGCCGCCACCGCCTCGGTCATGATTCCGCGTCCCCAAAACGGCTGCCCCAGCCAATAGCCAATGATGGGGCCCTCCGGCCCGAGGTGAAAGCCAACATGCCCGGCCAGGCCTTCGCCCGGCAGGTCGATCGTGAAACTGGTTTCCTCCACCGGAAGGCCAGCACGCCTCGTGCGCAGCCAAGCCTTGGCATCGCTCAGATGATAAGGGTAGGGCACCCGCGCGAGATTGCCCGACACGGCAAAATCATTGAGATAGCGTGCAATCGGCTCGGCATCACCGACCTGGGCGGGCCGAAGGATGAAGCGCGCGGTCTGAAGCGTGACGGTCATGGGCTGAAATCCAGTCGTGTCATCACCATAATCTGGCCCGCCAGGTTGCTGCTGGCGTGTTCGGGTTCTTCGCCAACAACAGCAAACCCCAGCTTTCTTTGAACAGCGAGCGAGCCGACATTGGTCTTGAGGGCACGAGATGCAAGACCGGTTGCGCCAGCAGCGCGCGCCGCGGCGACCACCGCCTGGCCGGCTTCGGTGACAATGCCCCGACCCCAGAAGGGCTCACCAAGCCAGAATCCGAGCACCGGCAAGGCGTCCATTTGGAAGTGAAGACCGACGGCGCCGACGAAATGCCCTTCCATCTCGATGGCCCAGTTCCACTCGTCCTCGGCACGGGCAATGTGATCCACAAAGAACCGTGCCTCATCTTCGCTATACGGAAACGGCAGGCGGGACATGTTGGCATGGACAGCCTTGTTGTTCGCCAGTTCGGCAATTCGCCCAACATGCGCCAGCGCCGGCGTAGTCAGCACCAGCCGTTCGGTCGATAGAGTTGAAGGCAGGCGGTCTCTGATGCCGATCATTCCTTCTCGTCCTGTTTCCTAACCACTTGTTTCGAGGCTCTTGTTCCACCGCGAGCCCACGCCAGCATGCGCTCGTCGAACAGACCTCATGGTGAGCCCAAACGAACCACGAGGTCGCGGCACCAAGCTTCAACCCACCCGCCCCAAAACAAAAAGGGGAACCGGCAACCGGCTCCCCTTTCGATTTCATGTCTCGCGACCATCAAACCGGGGATCAGGTCACCGGCTGGTCGAGCGCAGCCGGGTTACTCGGCAGCCTCGGCGGTTGGCTCAACCGAAACGAACACTTTTGAATTGGCACGGGTGCGGAACGACACGGCGCCGTCCACCAGTGCATAAATGGTGTGGTCCTTGCCCAGCCCGACGCCGGTGCCGGGATGCCACTTGGTGCCGCGCTGGCGGATGATGATGTTGCCGGCGACCACAGCTTCGCCACCGAACTTCTTCACGCCGAGACGACGGCCAGCGGTATCACGACCGTTGCGGGATGAACCGCCTGCTTTTTTGTGTGCCATCTGTTGGGCTCCTTATTCCTGGTCGGCCTTGGGTGCAGCCTTCTTGGCCGCGGCCTTCTTCGCCGGCTTTGCAGCGGCGGTCTCTCCGGTAGCGGTGTCCTGCGCACCAACCTGTGCAACAGCCTCGCTGGAGGCATCGTTCGGGCTGGTCTCTGCGGCGGCCTTCTTGCTCGCCTTGCGTGCCTTGGCCTCGGTTGCTTCGGGAGCGGAAGCAGCCGTGGTCTCGCCCGACTGGGCAGGAGCGGCTTCGCTCACGCTTGCGCCCGACTGGGCAAGGCCAGCAGCCTTGACGCTGGGCTGGGCGCCGCCGGTCAGGATCTCGGTAATGCGTACGGTCGAGAGCAACTGGCGATGGCCATTGCGGCGACGATAATTGTGGCGACGGTTCTTCTTGAGAATGATCACCGTCTTCTGCTTGCGGGTTTCCAGCAGTTCGGCGGCAACAAGCGCGCCTTCAACCAGGGGAGCACCCACTTCGCCATCCACCATCAGCACCTGGTCAAAGGTCACGATGGTGCCGGCTTCGGCATCGAGCTTTTCGATCTTGAGAACGTCGTTGGCGGCAACCTTGTACTGCTTGCCACCGGTTTTGATTACGGCAAAAGTCATTTTCCAACCGGATCGCGTCAAACGCCCGGTCCCATTGTGTCGCGCTCTGCGGCGCCGCAGGTTTCAGCCAATAGGCCCTGCGGACTTCGATCAGCATCCGGCAATCAAGCCGGCTGGCAGCCTCGAACAGCGTTTTTCAACAAAGAAAAGCGCGCCGGCAAAGCCCGCACGTATTTCAGAGCGGGCTTATCGGTGCAAACGGGCCAGGAGTCAAGAACTCCTGACGCTCGCCGCGTTCTTATAACGCCACTCTGACCAGCCAGAATCTAGCTCGGCCCGCCCAGAGCTAACCGCGCCCACAATGTTTCCCCGGCCCTGAACCGGGGTCCATCTTCGTGCGTGACCTGGTTCAACACCCCACGTACGACCTCAGGCAATCTCGCGCCTTATGTTAGACAATGGCTCAAGGCAGGGGAGGGATCGTTTATTCGCCTTCGTTCTCAGCCCTGACCGTTCGGATACCAGTTGCGCAGCCGTACTTCCGTCTCGGCGCCTACCCCTGTCTCGAGCACGGACAGGTCGCTGTCACCATAATGGTATGGGTAAACCACGGCTGGCTTAAAGGTATTGATAGCCTCCACAGCCTGCTCGGGCGTCATCGTATAGGGCAGGTTCATGGGCAGGAACGCCACCGCGATATCGGTCAAGGCCAGCATGTCTTCAGTCGGCTCGGTGTCGCCAGCCACATAGACCTGTTTGTCGCCAAAGGTGAGGACATAGCCATTGCCAACGCCCACTGGATGATACTGCATCCGGTCGGCCGTGGTGTTGTGAGCGGCAATGGCCCGCACCGGGATGCCGTTCAGCGTGGCCTCCGCCCCATTGGCCATCGCCTCGGCATTGAGCTTGAGCGCGTCGGAAAGCTGGTCGAACACTTCCTGATTGGCGATGATCTGCGCGGAGCCGGCAATGGCTTCAAGCGTGGGCAGATCGAAATGATCGCCATGGCCATGCGTGATAAGGATGGCGGTTGGTGCCGGCAGGCCTTCGTAAAGCGCTGCGCCGCCCACCGGGTCGACATAGATAACCTCGGCGCCAAAGGCGAGCACGAGGCTGGCATGGCTGACGGGGTGGATGGTAATATCCCCCTCGGCCGTGGAGATGGTATCACCTTCAACCGCTGCGCTGTCCTGCGCACCTGCCGTTCGCAAGCCCAGCGCACCTAGAAGGGGAAGCGCCCCCATTGCGGCAATCACTGTTCGACGTCCAACCATTGCTGTCTCCTCTGTTGTGCTGGCATTTTACGCAAGCCTGGTTTGGCGTCAGTGTCACCTAAACGATGGTCGATATGTGGCTTGGGTGACGCCAAACGCTGGCAGTCCGCTAAGACATATTGCAGGCAGGCTGACGTTATGCCATAAGCCCGCCGTCGACCAGCCGGGTATTCCTTTGCCCGATCGATCTCGCGGAGAGATGGCAGAGTGGTTGAATGCACCGCACTCGAAATGCGGCATGGGGGCAACTCCATCGGGGGTTCGAATCCCTCTCTCTCCGCCATTCACAACCCATTGATTTTGCAGAATATTCGGCGTTTCGGGCGGGTGTTGTACCCAGCAATGTACCCGAGGCGGTCACATGCACCTTACGGCTCGTCCCAGCGGCTGGCGATTCCAGATCAGAATCCCCCGTTCCCTTGAGCCAGCGTTCGGTACGGTGCCGATCAGGCTGAACCTTGGACCGTTATCAAAACGCCCGGCATTGCGGGTGGCGCGTTTACTGGCCGGTCATGCCGAACGCGTATTCCGTTCCGTCGAAATGGGGGAGCGCATGACCGATATGAGCCGGGACGATCTGGTCGAGGAATTGCAGGCATTGTTGGTGCAGGTGCTGGACGACGCCGAAACGACCATCGCCAATCTGCACCGGCAACGGGAGTTGGAGGTCAAGACCGTCACACTCCGCTTGCAGACGGAGCGCTTCAGCGAACAGGCCGCCATGCGCGACCGCTTGCAGGTGCTGGGCGGCGCCATCGATGGCCTCGTCAAGACGGCAGAAAGCCTCCCCCAGGGCCAACGGGATGGCCTTGCCGCCCAGATTGCGGCGTTATCGGCGCAGGTGCAGCAGGTGCTGGCCGGTGGTCCTGATCGGCCGATGCTGCTGGAAGAGTTGGGAAAGTGGACCGAGCAGCGCGAAGGCCACGCGCAGGAGAAGAAGGTCAAGACCGATGCGAACCGCATTCGCGACTTCGAGGTCTATGCCGGGAACAAGCCGGTCAACCGCTATCGCTTCTCGGACTTCCAGGGGTTCACCAACATCCTTGCACGGTCCCCCGCCAATATGAGCAAGGAACGGACGTTTAATGGCATGACGCGGGAGCAGGCTGCCGACCACAACAGCGCGCTGCCGGAATCGCACCGCTTCCCTACTCTTACCGGCAAGGCGATCGAGGCGAACTACCTCTCGCCTCTTCGGATGTTCTTCAAGTCGATGGCGGCAGAATACGACTTCCGCTCGCCCCTGGCCGACATGAGCCCGACCATTCCCAACACCGCTCGGGAATCCGTGACCCGTGTGCCATTCACGGTCGAGGAGCTGAACATCTGGTTCAAGGCGGCAGCGCGGGAAACGCGACCCGATCTCAAGTGGCTGCCGTTGCTGGCGACGTTGACCGGGGCCCGCGTGGGCGAACTGATCTACCTCCAAGGCAAGGATATCTACCAGATCAACGACACGCTGTGGGTCGCGGACCTGACAACCGACCTCGTCATTGAGGGGGAACAAACGGAACGGCAGATCAAGAACAAGAGCAGCCGCCGCCTGTTCGCGCTGCATGAAGTGCTGGAGCAGACGGCGTTCTACGACCACTGCACAAGGCGCAAGGCCGAGGACTGGCTGTTCCCCCATGCCTTCCGTCACGGCAAGGAACTGGTGAAAGACCCAGCCGATGCGGCCAGCAAGCGCCTCAATGGTCGCTTGGTTGGGCTGGGCATTCACCGTTCCTATGAGACGACCTTCCATTCCAGCCGGCACACGGCAAAGGACATCATGCGCGTAGCCAAGATCGATCCGCGCACCGCCGACCGGCAGACCGGCCATGCCATGAAGACCGCGGGCGACAACTATGGGTCCAAGACCCTGCTCCCCGAAGAAGTCGAGGTGCTGGCCGCGCTGCGGCTGCCGGATGGATTGGACCTGTTGCCCTATATCACCAAGGCAAAGAAATAGGGCAAGAGCGCGTTGTCGCCTTGGCGGTGGGTTTCAGCCCGAAACCGGCTATGTAGAGGGTATAGGTCGATGGGGGGCAACAACACGCCATGAAATGGATTATCTGGATCATGGTGTTGGCGGCTGGAGGGTATTTTGCATATGGGGTCTATGACTACTACATGGCAGGGCTTCACACTCGACCCGAAATGCCCCCCGGAGCCTTCTCGGTTTCTTACAAGAACGGGTTGCGCGGCATACTAGTTGATCTCCCCGATGAGAAGGCTACCCGCCGTTATCTCGGCGTCCCTATGGAAGTGCCGTTCTACCTTGAGGAGTCCTGGTCTTGGTGCAAAGCGCCAACGCAGGAGGAGAGTGCCCGCGCGGAGCCGTTTATGGCCGAACGAAACTGGCCCGGTCGAAGGCTTGAAGCGGTTTGCAAGATCACCGTTGAGGGGCAAGAGGTCATCCGAGGCCTGATTGTCACCGTGCCGAGAGTTTGATCGCCACCGCCCACGCACGATAGCGAGCCGCAGGCCGTCCGCTCAATGGCTGCTCCCGTCCTTCGTCCCGCCGGCAGGAACAGGCTGCCGGGAGGCGTGCTGGCGCACCTGTCATTTTGGTCCGTACGCAGCTGTTGCAATGCCGGAGTTCTGACCTGAACATATTGGGAATGCTGGTTCATAGAGAGCCAGCCATGCTGCCGGACCGGCATCAGCTTAGCAGGGGGAACCCCCCGTGCACCCCCAAGGAAAGGTCTCCAATATGCGTTCCTGCGACAGTCGCCTCGAAATCCGCCTCCCGTCCCGTGAAAAGGGCGCAGCCGAACGCGCTGCCGACGAGAAGGGCATCACGGTCTCCGAACTGATGCGCCGCAGCCTGCGCGGCCTTCTGGGCATGCAGGAGCCGCTGAGCATCGAAGACCGGATCACCCTGGCCGCGCTCCGTCGCCGCATCAACGAGATCGAGGCGCGCTATGGCCGCTCCGACGACCTGGCGCAGGCCCGTGCCGATGCCCAGTCGATGTTGGGCCGCTGACCGTGTTGATCAAGGCCACGCGCCTGCGGGTTTCGGTCGGAGCCAGGGCACTGGCCCAGCACCTGACAAACGCCGAAGACAACGAGGCGGTCGAGATCGTGCAGGGCACGCTGGCCGACCTCGAGGACGCCGTGACCGATGCCCGTCAATTTGGTCGCACCTATGCCGTGCGCCATTTCATCATCGCGCCGCAGGTGGACATGGACCGCCGGCAGTTCCACGAGGTGGTCACGATGCTGGGGGCCGAGTTCGGCTTCGACCCGGCCTTTCCGCTGATCGTAGAGCATACCAAGGCCCGTGCCTTGCCGGGAGTGGCGGGCCAGCACTGGCATGTGGTGGTTCCGGAAACCGACCCCGCCACGGGCCGGGTGCTGTCGTCAAAGTACGACCATGCGCGGAATGAAAAGGTTTCGCGCCAGGTCGAACTCCTGTTCGGCCATCCCATCATCAAGGGGGCGCACGATTTGTCCGTCCTCGCGGCCCTCCGTGCCGAAGACAAGGCCGAATTGGCCGACCGGCTTGCCGCCCATCTGGGACAAGGCGAGCGCCCCGCTGCCGCCTTTACCACAGTCCAGCACCAAGCCGCCAAGCGGGGCGGGGTCGACCTCGCCATTATCCGCGACACGATCCGTGCCGCCTGTGCTGACGCGCCCACGGGCTCTGAATTACGCCGGCGGCTCACCACCCATGGCCTCGCCCTGGCGCGGGGCGACAAGGCCGGAACATGGGTGGTGCTGGGGCCGGACGGTCAATTCCTCGGTGCCGCCCACCGTCTCGCCGGCCAGCGCAAGGCCGATTTCAACTTTATTATGGAGAATGATCATGACTACGACGAACAGCCCACAGACCGCAGCGCAGATGATCCACGCCGACACTCAGACCCTGCTCCAGGATATGGCGACGCTGCTGGAACTCGCCCGCAGCACGGTGTTGCCGATGAAGGGGGAGAGCATGTCGGTGCTGGACGCGGCGCTGGGGCTGCTGCAAGCCATCCTGACGCGGGTGGAGGGGGTGGAGCAGAGCCTCGAAGCGATGCATCAGAAGCTCGATCAGCCTGGGATCGCGAACGTGCTGCGGCGCATGATCGACAGCGACTGACCGCTGCCGTCGACACCACCGCAGCAGAGGTCATGGCGCTGGCGAAGACCTGCACCGGCCATTCGTTCGCCCAACGCGCCCACAACCATCTGGCGGCACAGGAGCGGCAGGCGCGGGCGCGGTTGGCGGCCGCCGAGGCCAGGGCAACGGCCGGAACATCCAGTCGGCTCCATACGGCACGGCTCTACAAGGACGCGACCGACAGCAAGCATGCTCAAGCGCTTGCGGCCTATCGCTCAGCGCAGGAGCGTGAGGCGGCCATGATTGCACCCCGCCGCACCATCCTCGACCGGCTGCTGGGGCGGCAGGCCGAGAGTAGGGGCACCGAAGCCATCGAGCGCGAGATTGCTGCCCTTCGTGTCGATCTGATTGCCGCCGAACGCGACGCAACCGGGGCCATGGGCACCTTGGCGCGGGTGGAAAAGGCCGAGGCTGCCGAGCGCATCGGCGGCCTGAAGGGTGCCCAGCCCCGCAAGCTGGCAGCCGCCCGCATGATCCG
>CAKTFF010000062.1 GCA_934553185.1 uncultured Devosia sp. | reverse complement strand
TGACCACATCCTAAGAGACTGTTATACAATGGGAAAATTGCATTAGCCTGCAAGAACCTGTGGTATGCCGGGAGGGGGTCGAACCCTCGACCATTCGATTAAAAGTCGAATGCTCTACCACTGAGCTACCGGCACACACCAAGGCGAGACGCCTGTGGCGTCGCGGCGGAACATAGCCGCGTGGGTCAGCCTGTCAACCGCAATTGCGTGTCGCTCACTGCAACAGCGGCGCGCCGCCATAGGGCACCGGCAGGCAGGCCACAGCAACCCGCTCCAGCCGCTGACAGAGGCTCGTGGCATCCGAAAGCTGCGCCACCGGCCCCGCGACGATCCGCTTGGCCGATCCCTCGGCTTCATCCACCAGCACGGGCTCCATGCCCAGCAGCAATGGCCCAAGCTTAAGCGAAAGATCGTCCCAGGTGCTTCTGGCCGCCTCCGCGTCAACCGCGGGGCCAAGCGCCACCCCATAAGGCGCATTGCTCGGAGGCGGGAGCGCCGCAAGCTGCTCCACCGGTCGCGGCAAGGGCTGCGTGCCCGCAAGTTCAGCCATGGGCTGCTGGCGCACCTGAACCGAACCGCCCTCGGTCTCGAATTCGATCGGTTCACCTTGCGGAATGGCAGCGGTGACGCTGGAGCGGTCGATCTCGGCATCCTCGGGAATGGCCTCGAGCAGCCGCGGCAAGCTGACTTCCAGCGCACCGACGCGACGAACCACCTCGTTGCCGGCCTGTTCCTCAAGCGTGAAGCGCGCCGCGAGGATGTCGTTTTCTTCGCGCAGGCGCTGCGTTTGTTCGGTCAGCTCTGCAACCTGAAGGCGCAATTGCTCCATCGACGCGCCGCCAAGCCTGGGCTTGTGCAAGCCAGCCAAAACGGTCTGCGGCACCAGCGCCGAAACATTGGCGCCCACCACAGCCAAAGCGCCGGCGACGAGCGCTGCGATACCCCAGCGGGCAACGTCCGATTGCCGGAACTGTTCGGATGCTTTAGCCAAGACGCCTGCCCAAGGAATGCACTCGAATCAAGGGAATGCATCCCTTATGGCATGCTTGCCATCGTTATGGGTTCGCCAACTCTTAGCTGCCATAAAAATGTGCTGCCTTGGCGCCACAAGGCCCAAGACGTTCGGAGACGCATACCATGACTGAGCTGCTGTCGATCATTCTTGCTGCGGGCGAGGGCACGCGCATGCGGTCGGCGACACCAAAGGTGCTCCACCCGGTCGGCGGCATGCCCATTATCGGCCATGTCGCACGCGCTGCGCGCGAGGCTGGCTCGACCACGATCGCCCTGGTCACCGGCCCGCGCCACGACGCCATTCGCAAGATGGTAGGCAAGCTCGATGCCGACATTCATCATTTCGAGCAGACCGAGGCCAAGGGTACGGCCCACGCCGCCTCCATGGCGCGCGACCTGTTCAACGCGGCTCAAGGCTATGTCGCCGTTGTTTATGGCGACCACCCGCTGCTGCAGGGCGGCAACTTCCGTGCAGTGCTCGACCGGCTCGACCAAGGGCTGGACGTTGCTATCCTGGGCTTCGAGCCGGCCGACCCTACTGGCTATGGCCGTTTCATCACCGATGGCGACAGGCTCCTCGCCATCCGCGAGCACAAGGATGCCAGCGACGACGAGCGCCGGATCGGGCTGTGCAATGCCTGCATCCTCGCTTTCCGCGCCGACGTGTTCCGCGACCTGATCGACAAGGTCGAGGCCAACAATGCGCAGAACGAATTCTACCTCACTGACCTCGTGGCTTTGGCCAACCAGGCCGGCAAAAAGGTGGGTTGGGGTGTGGCGCCGGAAAACGACGTCATGGGCGTCAATGACCGCACGCAGCTGGCCAAGGCCGAAGCCCTGTTCCAGGAGGTTCGACGCGAGGACTTCATGAAGGCCGGCGTGACCCTTAAGGACCCGACCAGCGTTTGGTTTTCCTTCGATACCGAGATCGCCCGTGATGTGGTGATCGAGCCCAATGTCGTCTTTGGCCCCGGCGTGACGGTGGAGGAGGGCGCAGTCATTCACGCGTTCAGCCACCTTGAAGGCGCCCATGTGGGCCGCAACGCTTCGGTCGGCCCCTTCGCCCGGCTGCGGCCCGAAGCCAAGCTCGGGGAAGGCGCCAAGGTCGGCAATTTCGTCGAGATCAAAAAAGCCGAGATCGGCACGGGCGCCAAGGTCAGCCACCTTTCCTACATCGGCGACGCCACCATCGGGGCAGACGTCAATATTGGCGCCGGGGTGATCACCGTGAACTATGACGGCTTCAACAAGCACCAGACCGTGGTCGAAGACGGGGCCTTCATCGGCTCCAATACGTCGCTGGTCGCCCCCGTGACGGTCGGTGCCGGCGCGCTGGTGGGCAGCGGCAGCGTCATTACCGAGAATGTCGAGGCTGATGCTTTAGCTTTGGGCCGCGCCCGCCAGGTCAACAAGCCTGAACGGGCCAAGTCGATCTTTGCCGCCGCTGCGGCCGCGAAACAGTCCAGGAAGGACCAATAGCATGTGCGGAATTGTTGGCATTGTTGGCAGCGAACCGGTTGCAACCCGCCTCGTGGATGCACTTAAGCGCCTCGAATATCGCGGCTATGACAGCGCCGGCGTCGCAACGCTGGAAGATGGCGCCATCGCGCGCCGCCGGGCCGAGGGCAAGCTGGGCAATCTCGCGCAGAAGCTGAACTTCGAGCCGCTGGGCGGCCGCAGCGGCATCGGCCATACCCGCTGGGCCACCCATGGTGCACCCACCGAGCAGAACGCCCATCCGCACGCCACCGACCGCGTCGCCGTGGTTCACAACGGCATCATCGAAAACTACCGCGAAATGCTCGCTGATTTGGCAAACGACGGCTACCTGCCCAAGTCGCAGACCGATACCGAGTCGGTGGCGCTTTGGGTCACGCGTGAACTGGCCAATGGCGCCGATCCTGAACTGGCGGTGGCCCGTACCCTCAAGACCCTGCGCGGCGCCTTCGCCCTGGCTTTCCTGTTCAAGGGGCAGGAGGGTCTCTTGATCGCCGCCCGGCATGGCGCGCCGCTCGCCATCGGCTATGGCACAACCGAAATGTATCTGGGTTCGGACGCCATGGCGCTGGCCCCCTTCACCTCGCGCCTCACCTACCTTGAAGACGGTGACTGGGCGGTGATCACGCCCGAAGGCGTCACTATCCGTGATGGCAAGGACGCCATCGTCCAGCGCGAGCAGCAGATTTCCCAGGCTTCGGCTCTTTTGGTGGACAAGGGCAACCACCGCCACTTCATGGCCAAGGAAATCTACGAACAGCCCGAGACCATCTCGCACACTCTCAGCCACTATGTGGACATGGGCGCCGAAAAAGTCGCCCTGCGCGAAACCCTGCCGTTCGACTTCGCCGACCTGACCCGCCTTACCATCAGCGCCTGCGGCACCGCTTACCTCGCTGGCGCCGTCGCCAAATACTGGTTCGAGCGCTATGCGCGCCTGCCGGTCGACATCGATGTCGCCTCCGAATTTCGCTATCGCGAACCGCCACTCGAAAAGGGCGGCTTGTCGCTCTTTATCTCACAGTCCGGTGAAACGGCCGACACCCTGGCTGCCCTCCGCTACTGCGCTCGGGAAGGCCAGCACGTCGCGTCCCTGGTCAACACGCTTGAATCCACCATCGCCCGCGAATCGGATGTGGTGTTTCCCATTCTGTGTGGACCCGAGATCGGCGTCGCCTCCACCAAGGCGCTCACCGCGCAGCTGATTGCCCTCGCCAGTCTCGCCGTCGCCGCCGGTCGGGCGCGTGGCGTGCTCGATGCCCGGCAAGAGCAAGAATTCGTGCGGCAATTAACCAGCATGCCGGCAGCAGTTTCTGAATCCCTGGCGACCGAGGGGCAGATCATGGAGATCGCCAAACGGCTGAGCAAGGCCAAGGATGTGCTCTATCTCGGGCGTGGGCCCATGTTCCCCATCGCCATGGAGGGGGCATTAAAGCTTAAGGAAATCAGCTACATCCACGCCGAAGGCTATGCGGCAGGCGAACTCAAGCACGGCCCCATCGCCCTTGTCGACGAGGACATGCCGGTGATCGTCGTCGCCCCATCGGACGAACTGGTCGACAAGACGCTAAGCAACATGCAGGAAGTTGCCGCACGCGGTGGCAAGATCATCCTGATCACCGACGCCGAGGGCGCCCAGACGGTGGGACACGGCGTGGCCGACATCATCGTCATGCCCCACGTATCGAGCTTCGTAGCCCCAATCCTGGCCTGTATCCCCGTGCAATTGCTGGCCTATCACACCGCCGTCTTCATGGGCACCGACGTGGATCAGCCACGCAACCTGGCGAAGTCGGTGACGGTGGAATAGGGGTGCCTCACCCTGCCCGGATCAGCGGGATCGCCAGGTCTTTCCTGAACAAATACAATAGCGTACGGGCCGCTTCACCGTCCGGCCCGCTGAGGCCCGGATTACGCCCGAGCAGCGCCTTGGCATCATCATGGGCAAAGTCCAGCAGGTGCCGGTGCACGTCAGGAACAGCCAGGCGATAGCCCGGCATGCCCGATTGCCGTGTGCCCAGCACATCGCCTTGCCCCCTGAGTTCAAGATCCTTTTCTGCGATCTCGAATCCATCTTCCGTGGATTTGATGGTCTCGAGACGCGCCTGGGCGGTTTGGCTCAGCGGGTCCTTGTACAGCAGCAGGCAAGCCGATCGCGCGGCGCCGCGACCAACGCGGCCACGCAGCTGGTGGAGCTGGGCAAGGCCGAAGCGCTCGGCATGTTCGATGATCATGATCGAGGCATTGGGCACGTCGACGCCCACCTCGATCACCGTGGTCGCCACGAGGAGCTTGACCTCATTGCGCACAAAGCGCTGCATGACCTCCTGCTTGGCCGCGGCGCTCATTCGGCCATGCACCAGCGCCACCTGATCGCCGAACACTGACGCCAGTTCGGCGAAGCGATCCTCAGCGGCAACCACTTCGAGATGCTCGCTTTCTTCCACCAAGGGGCACACCCAAAATGCCTGCGCACCTTCGGCAAGCCGTGCCTGAAGGCGCGCCACGACCCGATGGTAGTCGCCAATGGAAAGCACTGCCGTGTCGATGGGTTGACGTCCACGCGGCTTCTGGCGAAGCACGCTGACGGCCATGTCGCCAAAGTGGGTCAGGACCAGGGTGCGGGGGATGGGCGTGGCGGTCATCACCAGAAGATCGGTGTCCCGGCCCTTGTCCGACAGAGCCAGCCGCTGATGAACGCCAAAACGGTGCTGCTCGTCCACCACGGTAAGCCCCAGATTGTGGAACTCCACGCCCGATTGGAACAGCGCATGGGTACCAACGGCGATCGTCACCGAACCGTCGGCGATGCCCGCTAGCTTGGAGCGGCGCTCGCCAGCAGGCATCTTGCCGGTGAGTAGTTCGCAGCCAAGCCCAGCCGCGTCGCAGAGTGGCTTGAGGGTCTTGAAGTGTTGGGCCGCAAGGAGTTCGGTGGGCGCCATCAAGGCCGACTGGGCGCCGCTTTCGGCCATGGCGGCCATGGCCATCAGCGCCACGACCGTTTTGCCGGCACCCACGTCGCCCTGCAGCAGGCGCGACATGCGGTCGGGCGACTGGAGGTCGGCATAGATTTCTTCGAGAGCACCAAGCTGACCCTCGGTGAGAGAAAAGGGTAACTGGCTGCTCACCTTTGCCCTCACCTTTCCGGTCAAAACGCGACTGATCCCGCGCTCTTGCGTCATGGTTGAGCGGATCAGCCCAAGGGTGAGCTGACCGGCGAAATACTCGTCATAAGCAAGACGTTGCCGGGCGGGGGACCACAGCTGGGCCTGGTCCGGATCGGCGGGCAAATGTACCTGGCGCATCGCCTCGGCGAAACTGGGCCATTTGCGTTTGGCGAGTGTATCAGCGTCGATCCACTCGGGGAGAGCGGGAACGCTGTCGACCACTTGGCGCACGAGCTTCGCCAGAGCCTTGGAGCTCAGCCCCTGGGTTAGGGGATAAACCGGCTCCACCAGCGGCAATGTGGCGAACTGTTCGGGCTCGACGATATAGTCGGGGTGGGTGATCTGCTTTTCGCCGTTGAAGAACGCGATCTGCCCGGACACAAAGCGCTCTTCGCCGATTGGAAGCGCCTTTTCCACCCATCCGCCCTGCGCACGGAAAAACACCAGTTGCACCTCGCCGGTGTCGTCATGCGCGAACACCCGATGCGGCACGTGATCGCGACCGCGCGGCGGCGGCAGGTGCCGGTCCACATGCACTTTGATTGTCACGATCTGATTGAGATAGGCCTCGGCAATGCCGACTTGCCGCCGCCGGTCCACAACCCCGGACGGCATGTGCATCAGGATATCGAGCGCAATCGCTTCCTGACCTTCGGGCGCTCCGAAGAACCGCGTGAGCAATGCCGCAAGCTTGTCGCCGACGCCCTTGACGGAGCGGAGGGAGCGAAACAGCGGGGAAAGGGTGTCGGGGCGAGGCATGGAGGAGGTTATAGCCTGGTCAAAGGACTCGGCAAAGCTGACGTGGCGGTAAGAGGAACGCACTGCAAGCGAAGGGCTGACAAGCAACCTTAATGCGCGTAAGACACTGTCCAAATCGGGAACAAACAGGATCATGGTCGTCAGATGACAGCCGGTGAAGACATTGCCATGCGCCGCAAGCGGCTGCGCTATCGTGCCTGGCACAGGGGCACCAAGGAGATGGACCTGATCCTCGGGCCGTTTGCCGACCGGCACACGCCTGCGATGAACGAGGGGGAACTCGACCGGCTCGAAGCCCTTATGAACGAGGAAGATCCCCCGCTGCTGCGCTGGGTCATGGGTCAGGAAGAGCCGCCGGCTCATGTCGACCGTGTTTTTCTCCACCATGTCATTGCCGACCACGAGGCCAGGCTTCAAGAATGAACGAGTTTAGCCCGCAACGCCCGACGCGAACCATCGCCAATGTCCCTGACGGCATGCAGCCCATCGTGCTGGCCCGGCTGGTGCAGCAGCGCATCGAGGCGGCGCCTGATGATGCGGCCAGCATCGTATTCGTCGCGCGGGACGGCCGCCGGCTGCAGCGCATGGCCGAGATCCTCGGTGCCATGTTGCCAGGCCACACCATCCTGCAACTGCCCGCCTGGGACTGCCTGCCCTATGATCGCGTGTCGCCCAACAACGTGACCATCGCTGCACGCATGAACACGCTTGCGGCGCTCGCCAGCGGCGCAAAGGGTGCCGTGGTTCTGACTGCGGTCAACGCCCTGATCCAGCGCCTGCCGCCGCGCGATGTGGTGGAAACCATGTCCTTTTCCGCTGCGACAGGCCGCATCGTTGACAGCGAGAAGCTGATCGCCTGGGCCGCCAACAATGGCTATCTGCGCGTTCCGACCGTGCGCGAAAGCGGCGAGTATGCCGTGCGCGGCGGCTTGGTCGACCTTTATCCGGCCAGCGCGGAAGCGCCGCTACGTTTCGACTTCTTCGGCAGCCAGCTCGAATCCATCCGCACCTTTGATCCCGACTCACAGCGCACCACCGGCACGCTCAAGCGCGTCGACCTGACGCCGATGAGCGAAGTGGTGCTGACCGAGGACACCATCCGCCGGTTCCGGCAGCGCTATACGGCGACCTTTGGCGGCAACACGGTTGATGACTCGCTCTATGCCACGGTGAGCGGCGGCTCGCGTTACTCGGGCACTGAGCACTGGCTGCCATTCTTTTATGAACACCTCGATACGCTGGCGAACTATGTGGGTGACGCGCCTTTTGTGTTCGACGAGCAGGCAGCGGAAGCCTATGGCGACCGCGCCACGCAAATCCGCGACTATTATGATGCCCGCGAAGCTGCGCGACTGGCGCCGGCTGTTTCGGGGGCAGGGGCGCCCTATAAGCCGGTCAAGCCTGAACTGCTTTATGCCGTAGACGAGCATCCCTATAGCTTGGCGGGCGCCTCCGTGGTGCAACTGTCCCAATTTTTGGCGCCTGGCACCAAGGCGGCTGACGATGCAGGTGGACGGATTGCGCCCAGCTTTGCAGCCGAACGCCAAGCGACCGACACCAACCTGTTCCAGTCTGTGGTTGACCGTTTGCTGTCCGAGCGGAAGGCTGGTCGCCGCGCTGTTGTCGCCTGTTGGAGCACGGGCACGCGCGACCGCATGGCCCAGGTCCTCAAGGACCATGGCCTTGCCAATCCAAGGCTGGCGGAAAACTGGCGCGATGCGGAAACCACCAGCGCCGCGACCACGTCGCTCATCGTGCTGCCCATGGAAACCGGCTTCGAGACGAAGGACCTGCTGGTCCTGTCCGAGCAGGACATTTTGGGCGAGCGCATTTTGCGGCCGCAGCGCAAGAAAAAGGCATCCGACGCGCTGACCGAGGCGGCAAGCCTTAATGCCGGTGACCTCGTGGTCCATGTCGATCACGGTATTGGCCGCTTCCTTGGCCTCAAGGTCATCGAAGCAGGCGGGGCGCCGCATGAATGCGTTGAGCTCGAATACGGCGGAGAAACCAAGCTCTACCTGCCGGTGGAAAATATCGAGCTGCTGACCCGCTATGGCACCGACGACGGCAATGTTGCGCTCGACAGGCTCGGCGGCGGCGCCTGGCAGGCTAAGAAGGGCAAGCTCAAGAAGCGCATCCGCGAAATGGCGGAGCAGCTGATCAAGATCGCCGCCGCGCGCCTCACCACCCGCGCCGATGTGGTCGAGATCAATCCCGGCGCGTATGACGAATTTGCTGCCCGGTTCCCCTATGAGGAAACCGAAGACCAGATGGCGGCGATCGAAGCCGTGTTTGATGATGTGACTTCCGGCCGCGTCATGGACCGGCTGGTCTGTGGCGACGTTGGCTTCGGCAAGACCGAAGTGGCGCTGCGCGCCGCCTTTGCCGTGGCGCTTGGCGGCAAGCAGGTTGCTGTCGTGGTGCCGACGACGCTCTTGTCCCGCCAGCATTTTAAGACCTTTTCGGAGCGCTTCAAGGGCCTACCAGTCAATGTCCGGCATGCCTCGCGCCTGGTGAGTTCGGCCGAACTCAAGGCGACCAAGGAAGGGCTTGCCGACGGGCA
>CAKTFF010000061.1 GCA_934553185.1 uncultured Devosia sp. | reverse complement strand
GCCTGCTTCGGCCAGGGCCTCGAAGGCCTTGGTGACCGTCAGGGGATTGACCGACAGGTCGGCGGCGATCTGACGAACGGAAGGCAGCGCCTCGCCCTCTCCCACCGTGCCGCGCAGGATCATTTCGGCAAGGCGTTGCCGGATCTGAACGAAGATCGGCTCCTTGCTGTGAAAATCATCCATGTGTCGCGCCTTGGTAGTGTGCTGGTTTTGTAGCACACTATAGGGCAGTGTCAACTCGCTTGCTGCTAGCCCACCAGCACCGGTTGCAGGCAGCGGATCTCATGCACGCGTACATCGGTTTCACCCAGGCCGACCCCGACGCCATCAAGGAGGCGCGCCATGGCGAGGTCCAGCGTCGGCGCCACCGGCAGCAGGATCGTCCGCAGCAGCGTGCGCAGGCTGGAAATGTTCAGCCCCAGGCCCAGAATAGGGACGTTGAGCGTCAGCGTATCGAGCAGCGATGTGGTCGGCGAAGTAACCAAGGTGGTGGTGCGCGCCGTTTGAAGGGTCTGGTGTTCCACATCGTCCGAGGTGAAATGCAGGGCGATCGGCGTGCTCTGGCGTATATCCACGAGCGCCGAAGCAAAGACGCGCAGCACCGGCACGCCAAAGGCGGCAACCTCCACCAGTTTGGCCGCCGATACCGTTGGCGTCGTGCCAAAGTCGCCCAAAGCTGCCGTGTTGACCTCGCCCACGGCGATCGCTGCCGCGCCGGGCTGCACCAGAAGCGTGGCCGTGCCTCCCGGCTGATCAGCATTGGGGCAGGTGGCGGCGCCCACCACCACTTGCGCGCTGGCAAGATCCACATAAAGCGGCAGGCGCACCGGCGCGCCCAGCAATGCGCCACTCCCCAGCATGGTCCCAACCACGCGCAGCCGCGCCTGCGCGGTCCGCACCGTTGTGCCGCCCGCTCCCACCCCGAACCAGGCCCCGCCCAAAGCGGGCTCGCCCACGGCAAGAGCGGTTTGCACGCCGAGGAGGCCCGGCACGGTCGCCCCCATAGCCAAGGCCACCTGATGCGTTCCGTCACTCAGGCTCGCGCTCGCGGAGAGCAGATCCAGCGCCCCCACACCCGCCGCAAGCCCGCGCGATCCGCCGGTGCCGATGCTCAGGCGTCCAAGCGGGCCGAGAAACACCAGCTTATCGAGCGGCAGAGTCCCATTGTGCCCGGCAACGGCGGCAAGCCGCAGCATTGCCGCCCGCTGGGTGCCGGAAAGCCCATTGGCCAGTGCCTTGGCCAGCTGCCCGTGATCGGCGCGCATGCTTAAAAGGTCGTTGTAGCTGCCTGCGGTCACGCCGAGTTCGCCGCCAAGCGCATCGAGAAAGCCGAACAGGTCGACCTCGGCACCCACCAGAGTTCGGTAATCGACGATGTTGAGCGCCACCGTTGTGCCCAGCAGCGTGTCGAGCACGCCATTGGCCACCCCGCCCTCAAAACTGGCGAGGCGCGAGCCGACCGAAAACGAGACGATCGGGCTGACCGTCGCCACCGCCTGTGCACCGATCCGGGGCGCAGCCGCCCAGCCCTGCGCCAGGTAAAGCGCACCATCCTGATGCACCTGCACCGAAACGGCGTTGGTTGGCAGCCCGCCGGGCATGAACCGGTTGGCGGGCGGCAGCGCCGGATCGGGGTCGTAGCGGCCGGCGCGCACCACGAGCTCGATCTTGTCCGTGCCCGACCACAGCCCGGCGCCGGCCAGCGCTTCTTCAGCCAAAGCCTGCGCGGAACCGGGATCCGCCGCTGCGGTCAGCGCCGCGAGGTCAGCGGCGTTTTGCAGCGTGCGCCGCTGGTGATAAAGCGCCGCTTCATCCACGGCAAAAACCGATGCCAGAGCCGACAAAGCCAGCCCCATGGCGGCCAGTACGGAGATATTGGCACTGCGGTCACGGCAGAAGCGCCAAGCAGCGCTCATATGCCACCCCGGCGAATAGTGGAACTGTAGCGCATCTGCGCGTCCGGCAGCGGCAAAGGCGGATAAAGGTTCCAGATCGGCAGCTCGGACGCGTCATAAAGCAGCGTTACCTGGTAATGGTCGGGGTCGCCCAACCGGTCGCCCACACTGGCCGAAAGGCGGGCGGGGTCGATCAGCGTATAATTGCCGGCATGATCTTCCAAGAAGGCAGTGACCAGCTGGTTGCGTTCGCTCTGGTTGAGGCCGGCCATGGCTGTGCGCGCCGCGTCGGCTGAAAGCTGCTGCAGGGAATGGGCGGCGCCGAAATAGATGCCATAGGCCAGCATGCCGGTCAGCAGCAGCAGAAAGACCGGCGCCAGGATGGCAAATTCAACCGCTGAAGAGCCCCGCGTGTCGCGGAGCCAAGCCATAGGGAAACGCATGGCGAAACCTCCTTCCCCATGCTTGCCGCGCGCCCGCTTCCTGCCTGCTCACCGGCTCCATAAGGTTGATTGCCCACCTCCTTAAGCAAAAGCCCGTAGCGAGGCGGGTGACGACGCGCTTTCGCCCCGCGCCAAACCGATCTAGAACCGCCCCATGACCCGATCCTTTCTGTTTGCGCAGGACAGCGGCGATGCCGCCACAACGCGGCTGATCGCTTCCGCCGCGCAGCTGACCGGCTTCATGAAAGGGGAGCCCGGCCCCGCCCGGCCGGGCTGGTACCAGGTGGGCGGCGACAACCGCGCGATGCTGGAGCAGTTATTGCTGGCGCTGCAGGCGACCTATCCCGAGGCTGGCGCGGCCTTTCATGCCGTGCGGCTCTGGACCAACCTTCTTTGGCAGCCGGCCTATCTGGCTGTGATCTCGGCGCATCTTCATGGCGCCGTGCCGCGCTTTGCGACCCTGAGCCAAGGGCGGCGCGGCATCTATGTGGATGGCTTCCGCCTGGTGCCCGCGCCACAGCAGAGCGCTCCGCTGCCCGAGCGGATCGTTGACGCCGGCCAACAGCTGCGGGCGTTGTCGGAGACCATGCTGGCGGAGGTCAATGACCTGGTGCGGCTGAAGCCTGTTCCCGCGCGGCGCCTGCTGGCCGAGCGCATGCTGGGGCTGATGATCTGGCTGGCTCATCGCCGCCCTGCCCTGACCCAGGCCGAGATCCTCCTCTTCACCGATAGCTGGCTCGATGTGCTGGGCCTTCATGACCAGGGACGGCTGCAAAGCGTTGAGGCGGAGGGTCGGAGCCTGCTTATCGTCGAGCGCAAGGGGTGCTGTCTCGATTATCGCATCTATCCCGACCGGCTCTGCGCCAATTGCCCGCGCCAGGACTTGGGCGTGCGTCTGGCCCGGCAGATCGGCAATGCCTTGGCCGAAAGGCCAGCGCCTTAGTCGTCGAACGTTTCGTCCGGATAAACGCCCCAGAGCTCTTCCTGATGAAGAAACCCGGAATAGGTGGACGAGCGTGCGCCAGCTTCGCCGCCCGTGGCGCTGACCTGGCACCAGCTGCCGTCGCATTCGGTGATGGTAACCTTGAGCCCGGGTCCGAGCCGCGCCCGCACGCCGGCTTCATCGGCATTGCTGGCACGCAGGGGCACCTCGCCGCCACCCACCAGGGGCGTCACATAGCCGATGCGGGTGCCGGCCAGAAGGTTCTGGTGGATCCAGCCCTCGTCGCCATCCATGTCGCGCACCTTTCGCCAGGTGTCGAATTCCTGGATGATCTCCACCGGAATGCCCGAGCGCACATAGGTCCAGACAATGTCATAGCGCTCGCCGGGGCCAACGCGCACATTGATGGGCTCCGAACGCGTCGAGGCAAAGCGGGGCAGCGGCAGCCCGCTTGGATTGCTCGCTTGCCCAAAGGCGGGCACAAGCCCGGCGGCAAGCAAAGCGAGCATGGCCAGGAGGCGCCAAGGCGCCCGGATCGGAGAGGCCCGATAGGGGCGCTGAAGGGGAACAAACATGGCTTTGCAGATCAATGGGAATTGCCTTACCATTAGTGGATGATCCTTAATGGGCGCTGAACTGCCGGCTTGTGAGCCCTCGCGTCCCCTTCATGCGGAACTGATGGCCAGAGCCAAGCCCCATATTCTTGTGACGCGCCGCCTGCCCCCGACCATCGAGGCGCGCATGGCAACGCTGTTCGAGACCCATGTCAACGACGGTGACGTCACCTTGACCGCCGAGGACATTCTCGAAGGGCTCGAGGGCAAGGATGTGCTGGTGTCCTCCATCACCGACCGGATCGATGCGGCGCTGATCGCCCGGCTGCCACCTGGCGTGCGGCTGATCGCCCAATTCGGCAATGGCGTCGACAATATCGATATCGAGGCTGCCTGGGCGGCGGGGCTGACCGTCACCAATACGCCGAGCGTTCTGACCGAAGACACGGCCGACATGGCCATGGTGCTGATGCTGGCTTTGCCGCGCCGGCTGGTTGAGGGCACCAATATGCTGGTCCGCGACGGGCAATGGGCCGGCTGGTCGCCCACCTCCATGCTGGGGCGGCGCCTGCGCGGCAAGGCTCTCGGCATTGTGGGCATGGGGCGGATCGGGACCGCCGTGGCCCAGCGCGCCAAAGCTTTCGGGCTGCAGATCCACTACTGGTCGCGCAATCGCCGGCCGCCTGGCGTCGAAGATCCGCTCGAAGCCACCTACTGGCCCGATCTCGACGCCATGATCGCGGCAGTCGACATCGTGTCGCTTCATACGCCCCTGACCCGCGAAACCGCACAAATCCTGTCTGCCGACCGGCTGGCGCAGATGAAACCGGGCAGTTTCGTGGTCAATGTCAGCCGCCCCGAACTGGTGGACGAAGCGGCCCTGGTGAGCGCCATCGAGCACGGCCATCTCAGCGGCGCGGCGCTCGATGTGTTCGAGAACCGCAACGGCATCGACCCGCGCCTCCTCGCGCTGGCGGAAGCCAACAAGGTGGTGCTGACCGCCCATATGGCTTCGGCAACGCTGGAAGCGCGCGTCGAGATGGGTGAAACGGTGATCGTCAATATCCGGGCCTTCATGGACGGGCACCAGCCGCCGCACCGGGTCTTGCCCGAGGGGGCGCAAGGACAGCGGGCGCCGCGCAGCACCTCCTAGAATCGCCAAAGTGTTGCAGCAAGTACCCACACAGCGGCTCATGCATGGTGCCGCGAGCCTTGCGGGCTTGCCATCGCCCAGGGCGCCCGCCTAATCGTTGAGCAGCAGGGTCCGGGTGCGGACAGGGCCACTGCCCCAACCATTGCCACAGGCGGACCCTGTTATGCCACTGCCGCGCGCAGCCCTCGCCCTTGTTGGAGCCATGCTGCTCCTTGTGCTGCCCGCTTCCGCACAGGTGCGCACCGACGCGCCGCTCCAGGCCGTCGACGGCAAGCTGTTGCTGTCCACCCACCAACTCGACCTGGTGCTGCCGGCGCCCGACTGGATCGAGGGCCAGCCGGAAGACGCCGCGTTGCTGTCTTCCTCCGAGTCCCTGTTCCGCACCGCCAATGATCGCGCTGAGCTCGAGCTTTACCGCAACGGCGCGGTGCATGCGCTCGCTGCCCAAGTCTACGGCGCATATGTGGTTCAGGGCGAAGCAGCCGAGCCCGCCCGCTTCCGCCAGGGCATCGTCGATCGCTTCAGTCGCAACTGCCTGCCCAGCCGCCTCGCCATCGTACAGCTGGGCGCCGATACCCAGACAGCGCCCTTGATCCTGATCTGCGGCGCCAGCAGCAGCGACCCGAGCCGGGGCGAAGTGATGGCGGTGACCCTGCGCAGCGCGCCCAGCGGCACTGCGGCGGTGTACCAGCGCTGGCGCGGCCTGTCGTTCAACCCAAGCGAGTTCACCCAATGGCCAGCGCCGCCTGCCGCCATCGAAGCGCGGGCGCGTTTGTTGCAGAGCGAAAGCAGCCTTACGCCCCAAGGGTGAGAGTGGCGGGCTTCACATTTTCGCGCCTGCCGCGCTTAAAGGGGGTGAACGCCTCGGGCAGACGCGCTATAGCCGCCGCATGAGCAGAGACAACAAACCCACCGGTCCCACGCAGCGCGCCTTGCGCGTGGGTGAGCTGGTGCGCCATGCCCTCGCGGCCATGTTTGCCCGGGGTGAAATCGACGACGATGCGCTGCGCGGCTCGGTGATCACCGTGCCCGAAGTGCGCATGAGCCCCGACCTCAAACTCGCCAATGCCTATATCATGCCGCTGGGCGGGCTTCATGCCGAAGAGATCGTGGCAGCGCTGAACCGTCGCCGCAAATTCGTGCGCGGACGCGTGGCGCCGCAGATCAACATGAAGTTCGCGCCCGAAGTGCGCTTCTTTGTGGATGACACGTTTGAAGAGGCCAGCCGCATCGACAGCCTGCTGCGCTCCGACAAGGTGCAGCGTGACCTCGGCGACGACGACGGCGACCAGGATTGAACCAGCCCAAGCGGACCAAGCGCCCCGTTTCAGGCTGGGTGGTGCTCAACAAGCCTTATAACATGACCTCGACCCAGGCGGTCGGCAAGGTGCGCTGGCTGTTTGGCGCCCTCAAGGCCGGCCATGCCGGCACGCTTGATCCGCTGGCCACCGGCATCCTGCCGATTGCCCTGGGCGAAGCCACCAAGGCCGTGCCGCAGGTGCAGGACGGCACAAAACGCTACCGTTTCGCCATCAGCTGGGGCACGGCCACCACCACCGACGATGCCGAAGGCAGCGTCGTCGCCACATCGCCGATCCGCCCGACGGAAGACGTGCTCCGAGCGGTGTTGCCGCAGTTCACCGGCACGATCTGGCAGCGCCCGCCCATCTTTTCGGCGCTCAAGGTTGATGGCGAGCGCGCCTATGACCTGGCGCGGGCCGGCGAAGCGGTGGAACTGCAGCCGCGCCAGATCGATGTCGACGCCATCACCCTGGTTTCCCATGGGACCGATCAGTCCGTACTCGAGGTCACCTGCGGCAAGGGCACCTATGTGCGCTCACTGGCCCGCGACATTGCCGAGGCACTTGGCACGCATGGCCATGTCGCAACGCTGCATCGTGCTTCGGTCGGCCCGTTCCATGACGGGGATGCTTTGGCGATAGAGCAGCTTGAGGCGCTTGAACTCGACCAGCGTGATGCCTTGTTGAAACCTGTGGCTGCGGGCCTGGGCGATTTGCCCGAAATTATTTTATCCCCGCAGCAGGCGGTTGCGGTCCGCCATGGCAACCCGGTGCTTCTGACGGGCGCCGGTGCGCCGGTGTCGCTCGACGAATGCTGGGTCAGTTCAAAGGGCGAAGTGCTGGCGACCGGCTGGGTCGAACATGGCCAGTTTCGGTGCCGCCGGGTGTTCAACTAAAACAACAAGAAAACCACCGGCAAAGCACCGGCATGCTGCAAGACGAAGCGGGACCCGAAGGTCCCGCTTTTTGCTTCCTCAGCGGAGGAAAAGCACGATGATGATGATCAGCCAAATCGGCACGCCGAGCAGCCAGAGACCAATTCCACGCAGCATGACGCTCTCCTTTTTGCTCGATCAGAAGCGGCGGAACACGTCAGCAAAGACGGTGTTCTTGTCGCGGTGATCGCCACCCTTCTGGGCGGCCCAGAAAGCAGCAACGGCAGCGGCAAGCAGCGTTGCCGCCAGCAGGAAGGCACCGATGATTGCCGTGTTACGGGCAATGCGGGCAGCCTCAAGAGCAGCCTGACGAGCCTCTTCAACCGTCGTGATGGTCTGCTCGACACGGGCATTGGCTTCTTCCGGGGTCAGCCCGGTATTGGCCGCAACAGTGTTGGCGAGGTAGGCACGGTCTTCGTCGCTCACCGCACCATCGTTGAGAGCAGCCTGGGCGAAGATACGAGTAGCTTCGCCGCGAGCAGCCTCGGCTTCAACCGGCTGGTTGGAGCGGAACAGCGTGTCGACGAAATAAGCATTTGGATCGACGGCTTCAGCAGCCCCTGCAGCGACGTTGGACGCAGCATTGGTGGCGGTGGAGAGCACATTGCCCACGGCATTGGCGCCAGCGCCAAGACCGCTGAAGATCATCACGGTACCGACCAGGACCGAGCCGGCCCAGACCAGCAGGCCATGGGCACCGTCACGAACGTCGCTCTCGTGCTCGGTGGCATCGTGGTAGCGGCGACGCAGGCGGCCGGTGAGATAGGCACCCGACATATAGCTCGAGAGCACGACCCAAAGGAACCAGATCGCCGCGGCGATGCCGACGAAGATCGGATTGGCATCTGAATTGTACTCGAAATCAACGAAGTTCAAGCCGACGGCAGCACCGAAGCTGATCAGCACGAAGCTGATGGCCGATGCCAGCACGATGCCGGCAATAACGGCAGCCCAATCGACATAGCTCGCATGTTCGGAGCCGGCAGTGGTTGTGTCGACGACGACACCGGGTGTGGAATTGATGGCCATGTTCTGGCTCCTGTCTATTTGACGCTGAACCGGGTGGCTTATGCCAGACCGATGAACGACAGGATTGCCAGGACGATGACGATGAGGCCGACGATGTAGATGATCGAGTTCATGGGACTATGCCTTCTTGGTTGACGCAATAGCCAGAGAACCGAAGGCGAAGCTGAATCGTTCCAGGGTTGCATCAATTATGTGCACAGAGGCGTGAACAGCAAAAAAGGCGGGGTACAGGCCCCCGCCTTTCGCTAACCACCCATACGGATCAAAGCCCGTCGGTTACAGCCGTGGTGTAGGCGCCTTCCGGCTCGGCCTTGATGATGCCCTGGTCGAGCAAGGCCTGCACCGTGCGGTCATAAGTTTCCATGTTGAGCGCCGGATCGGCGGCGTCGACAAGCTTGGATACTTCGTTGACCATGTACAGCTGGTGGTCCAGTTCGGCTGCGCCGGTTTCGTCCAGGTCGACGACGATCTGGGCTGCTTCCTCGGGGTTTTCGAGGGCATAGGCCCAGCCCTTCATCGAAGCGCGCACGAAGCGGGTGTAAGCGTCCACCTTGGCCGGATCGGACAGGGTGTCTTCCATGACGTAGAGGCCATCTTCGAGAAGGTCGTTGCCCATCTCGGTGTAGTTGAAGATGGTCAGGTTGTCCGGGCCATAGCCGGCGTCGAGCGCCTGGCCATATTCGTTATAGGTCATCACCGAAATGCAATCGGCCTGGCCCTGGATCATGGGCTGGATGTCAAAGCTCTGCTGCAGGACGGTGACGCCGCCTTCCGACCCGTCGGT
>CAKTFF010000060.1 GCA_934553185.1 uncultured Devosia sp. | reverse complement strand
CACGCAGCTGCTTTGCAACGTCTGGGCGATCGTCGTCGTGATCTTCGGTCTGGCGAATGTTGCAGTCGACCAGGATCTTGCGACCCGAGTCGGTTTCGATAAGCGTCATGTCGCCGTTGCCAACCTTGAAGTGCGTAGTCCTGACCGTCATCGCAGCATCCTTTCCCAGATCGCGCGTCACCAATGCGATCTAGCCGGTTTACAAAAACGGTCCGGAACTCGTCGCCCGGCGACATAGGTAAGGTGTGCGACAATTTGATTCAAGAGGTATCGGTTTACAAAAAATGTCCTACGTGTGACGGTGGGAAACCGAAGGGGAGATCAACATGATCGGCGTCAAGCTGCGCAAGGCGCGAGCGGCAACTGGATGGTCGCTGAGAGAACTCGCGACCCAACTCGATGACCTCGTCACCGCCCAGGCGATCGGCAAATACGAGCGAAACGAAGACATGCCGAGTTCCAAGGTCTTCATGGCTCTTGCACGAGCGCTGAATGTCTCGATGGACTACCTGATGAGGGATGATGTCCTGGCGCTAGAAGGTATCGAGTTCCGAAAGCGTTCGAAGTCCATCAAGGAAGAGGCAACGATCGAGGCCCGAACACTTTTGCTTATTGAGCGGTATCTTGATGTAGAGGAGATGCTCGGGCTGAACAGTGTCGACTGGGCTCAGCCTCGAGATTATCCTCTTATGTCTCGAAGCTATGACGATGCCGAGAATGCCGCTGGGAAGCTGCGTGAGGAATGGGGATTGGGAACCGACCCAATTCCTCGCTTGGCGGAGCTATTAGAAGAGCGCGGCATAAAGGTGCTCTCGATAGACCTCGACAGCATAGACGGCCTAGCCGCGAAGGTTCTTCGGCGGGATCAACACGCAGCGCGTGTCATCGTTATACGCCATAACACCTGGTCGGAGCGAAAGCGGTTTAGTCTTGCTCACGAATTAGGACACATCGTGCTCGCAGTGGGAGATGGCGTCGATGCCGAGAAGGCGGCGAACCGTTTCGCCGGCGCATTCTTGATGCCTGCTGAATCGCTGCGGGCGGAAATTGGAGATCGAAGGCGTTCTATAAGCATAGGAGAGCTGACAGCGTTGAAGGCCAGGTTCGGTGTGAGTCTTCAAGCTCTTACTTACCGATGCAAGGACTTGGAGATAATAAGCCAGTCGACCTTCGCGCAGCTTTTCAAGACATTTTCGGATCGAGGGTGGCGCAGCGAACCATTTGAGGAGCCCGGCAGTCTTCCGCCCGATTATGAATATCCAAAGAGGTTCGAGCGTCTTTGCTATCGAGCGTTGGCTGAGCGTATAATCGGCGAGTCGAAGGCAACCGAGCTGCTTGGTATCGAAGTCACCGAGTTGAATGCGAGGTTGAACCAGGAGGTCGCCTAGCGTGCAAATGGTGTTTGCTGAAGCGACTCTCCTTGTTCAATTGCGTAAGAAGGATCTGGTTCAGCGTCTATTCGGCACATCGCACAGTTTTCACGTGGTCGATATTGTCGCTGACCAACTTGATGGGGAAACCAAGAGCCTGTTTTTCGCCAGCGGACTGATAGAGCAGTCTCTCGGATCGTCCGAAATGATGCAACTGGCTGATGCGTGCCGTACTCTTACCTGCGCGTGCGTCGGTCAGGCGGCATCACTGATCTACGCAGAGACCAGCGGCAGCGGAATTCTAAGTGCCAGCATCCCGTTCATCAAGGTTGAGCGCGTTAAACGTTGCGGCGTGCACGACCTTGATTGGGTAGAGGCAACGCTGAGCTCTACCATAACGCCCAGCAAGTTGTAGGCAGTGAACAGCAGAAGCGGGGCTACCCGTGAGCCGGTAAAGCGTTGACTTTCCCGCCGATTCGAGGTGAATCAAGTTATGGCCTGAGTCTGGTGGCGCAAAGGCAAGTTATGCCCTGATTCCATCCAGGTTATGCACCCACAAACGAACCGGAAACCCAGGGTTTCTAAGGTCGGGTGATTCAAATTATGGTTAGCTGCACACTACGGAGTAATCGTGGCAAATCGCCAGCCTGTTAGACCTCATCCCGAGCTTATCCAAGGGTGAGGTCGTTCCGCGATTGTTGGTGCGGGTCCATGCGATGCAAGTGGTGTTCGTATAACCGAACAATGCGTCTGCTTGTACGCTCTTGGTTCGATTGAGGCGCATGCCTAGGTTAGTTGCACTCGCGGATCATACTTGAGGCACACCCATGAAAAAGATCGGTTTTCTGTCCTTTGGCCATTGGTCGCCCTCGCCGCAATCGGGAACGCGTTCGGCTGGTGATGCGCTGCTCCAGTCCATCGATCTCGCCGTAGCCGCCGAAGAGCTTGGCGCGGACGGCGCCTACTTTCGCGTCCACCATTTCGCCCGCCAGTTGGCTTCGCCGTTTCCGCTGCTGGCGGCAGCTGGTGCAAAAACCAGTACGATCGAGCTGGGCACGGCGGTGATCGACATGCGCTACGAGAACCCCCTCTACATGGCCGAAGATGCCGGCGCCGCCGACCTGATATCGGGCGGAAGGCTGCAACTGGGTATCTCGCGGGGCTCGCCCGAGCAGGTGATCGATGGTTTCCGCTATTTCGGCTATGCGCCCGCAGAAGGGCAGACCGATGCCGATATGGCGCGGGCGCAGACAGAGGTGTTCCTCGAAGTGCTCAAGGGCAACGGCTTTGCCGAGCCCAATCCACGCCCCATGTTCCCCAACCCGCCCGGTAAGCTGCGACTCGAGCCGCATGCTCCTGGCTTACGTGAACGCATCTGGTGGGGCGCCGCGAGTGATGCAACGGCGGTATGGGCTGCAAAGCTGGGCATGAACCTTCAGTCGTCAACGCTCAAGTTTGACGAGTCCGGCAAGCCCTTCCATATACAGCAGGCCGAACAGATCCGCGCCTATCGCCAGGCCTGGAAAGAGGCGGGCCACACTCATGAACCGCGCGTGTCGGTCAGCCGTTCTATCTTTGCCCTCGTCAATGACATTGACCGCGCCTATTTCGGCAACGGCCGGCCGGAAGAGGATCAGTTCGGCTATATCGAGCCCGAAAAACGCGCCGTGTTTGGCCGCGGCTACACCGCCGAGCCTGACAAGCTGATCGAGATGCTGGCCGAGGATGAGGCAATCCGGGAAGCCGATACCCTGCTGCTCACCGTGCCCAACCAACTCGGCGTCGACTACAATGCCCATGTGATCGAAAGCATTCTGCGCCTGGTGGCCCCGGCGCTAGGCTGGCGGTGAGATAGACGAATTATCCCGGCAGCGAAAACTGTGAGCCTTCGCAGCCATTGGCGCTCCAATATCGGTCCACCGGCGTGAATGTGCCGGTGGCGGCCACCTGAACGTGGGCGGCAAACGCCATGGCGCGGCATTCGTCAGGTCCGGCCACCACATGCACCATTTCGTGCAACAGGGTCAGCTCACGCAAAGCATCAGCGCCCTCAGCGAAAAACTGCGGGCAAAGCACCAGTCCGATCGTGCCGTTTTCTGGCGGGGTCCGGACGAAGGCGGCAAAGCGGCTGCACGCCCCTGTCGCTTCGGCGCGAGCCGAAACCTCAACACGGATGGTTCCGCCCCAAAGTGCGGACGCAAACTGTCCTAGGGTCAAGGCGTCTCGATAGGCTCCCACATCGACGCCAATCTGGGTCGGCTGCAGCGAGGGAAGAGCCGCTTCAAACGTGTTCACCGCACGGGTCAGCGCTGTGTCGATCACCGATTGGTCCTGCGACCAGGCCAAGCAGGGGATGGAGGCAAACAGAAAAGCAAAAAGGAGTCGGGCAGCCATGGACACTCCGGTTTCCTGCCACATAGCTGCTGCCAAGCTATCCGACAATGCTGTGTCACGAGGGCAACAGCCTGAGATCCGCAATCGATATTCACATAAACCGGCCACAATCGCCAAACAGAAGAACCAGCTGTCGCCTCCCCGCGCGCTCGGCTAACCGAGAACGCTGCCGAAGCGAACATGGATTGCGCTTGCCGTGCATCGCGCCTGTTTCGCCATGCCCCCGAACAGGGTAGAAGGCGGCAAAGGCACCACTTTTCTAGGGTCTGCTTGATGGATTTCCGCATTTCCGCCGATGATCGCGTTGGTGCACAGCCCCGCAAGGGTGCGCGACCGCGCGCCAATGCGGGCAGCGACAAGGCGCGAGGCGGTCGGGTGGAACCCACTATGGGCCATTCTCTGGGTGTGTTCGTCGATGACGAACGCTCGGGCGGCAGTCCGCCATCTGGTCCTGCTGGCAAACCACCCAAACAGCCGCGCCGCGGCAAGGCCAAGCCCGTGGCACGCAAGAAGCGGGCGCGCAGCGGCGGCTTCCTCATGCGCCTTCTTTGGTGGGGCTTCGTCGCCTGCCTCTGGGGCGGCATCGCTGTGGTCGGCGTCATTGTTTATTACGGCGCGCAACTGCCATCCTCCAACACCTGGGCTATTCCTGATCGCGCGCCCAATATTCGGATTCTGGCTGCAGACGGCTCGCTGATCAGCAATCGCGGCCAGACCGGCGGCGAAGCCATCACCTATCGTGAACTGCCCTATTATGTGCCTGCGGCGATCATCGCTTCGGAAGACCGTCGCTATATGAGCCATTTCGGCGTCGACCCTCTGGGTCTGGTTTCGGTTGCGATCGAAACCGTGCAGGCGCGTGGCGTCACCCGCGGCGCCTCTACCATCACCCAGCAGGTGGCCAAGAACCTTTTCCTGACGCCCGACCAGACCATTGCCCGTAAAATTCAGGAAATGATCCTGGCGGTCTGGCTGGAGCAGAACTACTCCAAGGAAGAGATTCTCGAGCTCTACATGAACCGGGTCTATTTTGGCGCCGGTGCTACGGGTATCGAGGCTGCAGCGCAGACCTATTTCGGCGTTTCTGCGCGCAACCTGTCCCTCGGTCAGGCGGCGATGCTGGCGGGTATTTTGCCCGCTCCGTCAGCCTATAACCCGAAAACCAATCCCGACCGCGCCATCGAGCGGCAGCGTCTGTCCCTCAACGCCATGGCACGTGACGGTTTCATCACCCCCGAAGAGGCTGAAGCGGCCCAGATCGATCCGGCGCAAACGGTGCGCACGCGCGTCGCCGGTTCGGAAGACTATGTGGCCGACTGGGTGGAGTCGCTGATGACCGCCTATATTGGCGAGATCGAGAGCGATGTGGTGGTGCAGACCACCATCGACTTCAAGATGCAAAAGGACGCCGAGTTCATCGTCAAGGAACTGGTGGCCTCTGAAGGGCCCAAGCGCGGCTTCTCCCAGGGCGCGCTGGTTGCCATGGATGTGGATGGCTCGGTGCGCGCCATGGTGGGTGGCGTTGATTACCAGGCGAGCCAATACAATCGCGCCGTTACCGCCAAGCGCCAGCCGGGCTCGACCTTCAAGCCCTTCGTTTATATGGCGGCCATGGAAAAGGGCTATACGCCTGACACGCTCGCCGAGGACGCGCAGTTCGAATACAACGGCTGGAGCCCGCGCAACGCCTCGGGCAAATATTCCGGCACCGTGACCCTGCGCCAGGGCCTGGCCTATTCGCTCAACACCATTGCGGCGCGCCTTGCCATCGACGTGACACCGCAGGCGGTGATCGACGTGGCGACGCGCATGGGCATTTCCTCGCCGCTGACGCCGGTGCCCTCCATCGCCTTGGGCACCCAGGAAGTGAACCTTCTGGAACTGACCTCGGCCTATGCGCCTTTCGCCAATGGCGGCACGGGCATCATTCCCAACGTCATCACCCGCATCGAGAACAAGGATGGCGAGGTGCTTTACGAAGCTTCCGACGCCGGCCCCGGCCGCGTAATTGCGCCCAACATCCTTGCCGAAATGAACGACATGCTTGAAACCGCAGTCGAGGTCGGCACCGGCAAGGGCGCAAATCTCAACGGCTGGGAGTTCGGCGGCAAGACCGGTACGTCGCAAAGCGCGCGTGATGCCCTGTTTGTCGGCTATACCTCTGCCATGGTGACCGGGGTCTGGCTGGGCAATGACGACGATACCAAGACCACCCTGTCGGGCGGCAACGTTCCTGCGGCCATCTGGTCGGAGTTCATGACCAAGGCGCATGAGGGCAAGCAGATCGCCCAGATCCCCGGTGGCAGTTATGACGGGCAACTTGTTGCCCAACCGATGATCGATCCGGCAACAGGTCAGCAGGTGCTTGATCCGGCGACCGGCCAGCCCATGAGCCAATACGTTGATGCCGGCACCGGCCAGCCGGTGCAGACCACAACCGATCCCGCTACCGGCCAATTGCTTCAGCTCGACGCGGCAACGGGACAATATGTGCCCGCCGCTATCAGCCAGCCGGTCCAGACCGGGCAGATGGTCGAGCCCGCCGCGGCGACGGCCAACGGGGATGCTGGCTTGATCGTGGATGGCAACGGCTTCCAGATCGATCCAGCCACGGGCCAGGTCGTCGGCCAGGTGGTTGGCGGCAATCAGGTTGTTCAGACCACCGATCAAATCACGACTTATCCGCAGCAGAGCCCCAATGCAGGCGAGGCGCCCATCGACGCCAATACTGGCCTGCCGATGACCCTGGTCGTCGATCCCGCGACCGGCCAGCAGGTCTGGGTGCCGAGCGCCCCGGCACAGGCACAGCCGGTTGAGCAGTTCCAGCCGCCGGCCGACTTAGGCAATACTGCGCCGATCGCAAACGAAGACTCCCAGCGCACGCTGATGGACATCATTTTCGGCGAGGAGCAGAACTAGCTCGGCGTCCCAAAGCGCTCGGCTTAGCCGCCTGCGGCCATCAGTTCCCGCCCATGCGCCTTGAGCCAGGTACGGCCCCGATCCATATCGGGCAGGGTGCGTTTGACCGTCGCCCAGAAGGCGGCGGAATGGTTCATTTCCACCAGATGCGCCACTTCGTGCGCGGCGACATAGTCCAGAACGAAGGCTGGCGCGAGGATCAGCCGCCAATTGTAGTTGATATTGCCCGTTGAGGAGCAGGAGCCCCAGCGGCTCAACTGAGAGCGCATCCGGATTGCCTTGACGGACACGCCAAGCCGCTCGGCGTGAAAGGCGGTGCGGAGTGTCAGGTCTTGCTGCGCCTCGGTCTTGAGCCAATCGGTCAACCTGCGTGCCAAGTGCGCCGCGTCGCCGGGTACGAGTAAAACGGGAAGTCCGTCCCGCTCCCCCTGTTCCACCCTGCCGCGCAGCTTGCCTGTCCCCACGATCTGGTGGTCGACCCCCCGTAAGGGCACCGTGCCCCCACCGGCGAATGGCGCCGCTTCAGGCGCCCTTTTGAGCCGCGCCGCCAACCAGCCTTGGTGGCGTTGAAGAAAGTTCTCCGCTTCCGACCACTTTCCGTGCGGCGGCAGCGTCAGCACCGGGCCACCGCTATGGGGGATGGACAGCCGATAGCTCTTGGCCCGGGCATTGACCCGCACTGTGATGCTAACGGACGCGCCATTTATCTGGACCGCGACGGTGGCGGGGATCTTGGATTTTGCGCGAAAGAACAGGTTCATGGCGGCTCGGCTGTGAGTCGGGACACCTTATCACGCGGAGCCTGGTGCCTCCCACCCGCTGCCGCTGCCCACGGGCTTGATAAGTGGGGCACTCTCAATCCAAGCGAGTGCGAGTTCTCAAAACAAAAACGCCCCCTTGCGGGGGCGTTCATCTGCTCGGCTGTGGCTCCCGGCCTTAGCCGTTATTGTTCCAGCCATCGTTGTTGTTCTGCGTGGGCTGGTCATAGCCCTGGCGCGAACCGCGGCGCTCGTTCATGAAGCGGTCGAACTCTTCACGATCCTTGGCCTTGTTGAGGTTGGCCATGTATTCGTGGAAGGCGTCGATCTCGGCATCGAGACGAGCGCGTTCTTCTTCGAGACGACGCAGTTGTTCGGCGCGATAGTCGTCAAAGGCTGCATTGCCGCTCGAATTCATGCCATAGCTCCGGTTTTGAAAGTTGCGATAAGCGCCCTTGTTGGTGGAGCACCAGGACTTGCCCTTGTTCCAGTAGGCCTGTGCCTTTTCAGGCGTGCCGCCGAACTTTTCGCCCCATAGGATATAGCCCAGGACGGCAAGGCCGATCGGCCAGAACAGGATAAAGCCCAGGACCATGAGGGTGATGGTCAGTGCGGACCATTGAGGTTTGATGATTGCTGTGTTCATTTCGGTTCAGTCTCCCAGTCACGATGAGCAATACGTGGCCCGGCTCGGGGTGGGATCAATCCTGTGCCTGTTGTTTTTTCCATCTTGAAACGCCGCTCTGCCTCACTATGGCGTGAACACAGAACCGCTCGGAAGGGCAAACGATGACCATGATCCAGGCAGATGGCCTGCCTTTGCCGTCGACCTGGCGGCCATTGCGCCTCCAGACCTTGGTGCTGCTGCGCTGGCTGGCCGTAGGCGGGCAAACATTTGGCGTCCTGTTTGTTCTGTTCGGGCTCGGCTTTCCGCTGCCGCTCATTGAATGCTTTGCCCTAATCGGCCTCTCGGCCGGCTTAAACCTTTGGCTGGTTCTGCGTCTGGGCGCGTCCCATCGCCCCTCCTCGCTCTCAGCCACAAGCCAGGTTGTTTTCGACCTCCTTCAGCTTGGCGGCCTTCTGGCGCTGACCGGAGGGCTTCACAATCCGTTTTCGCTGCTGCTTCTGGCGCCGGTTTCGGTGTCGGCAACCACGCTGCCGCAACGCTCCACCCTGGTGATCGCCCTGCTGGCAACCGTTGTCGCCTCCGTTCTGGCGGTCTGGCACCTGCCGCTGCCCTGGGTGCCGGGAGAGCGGATCGTTTTCAACCGGGTCTATGTGATCGGCATCTGGGTGTCGATCATCTGCGGGGTGGTGTTTATTTCCGCCTATACCAACCGCGTGGCCCATGATGCACGCCAGATCGCCGACGCGCTGGCGGCGACCGAACTGGCATTGTCGCGCAAGGAGCAGCTTTCCGCCCTTGACGGGCTGGCCGCCGCCGCCGCTCATGAACTGGGCACGCCGCTATCCACCATTGCCCTTGCCGCCAAGGAGATGCGGGCGGAAGCCGAGCCGGGCAGCGATCTGGCCGAAGACGTGGAACTGATCATTGCCCAGGCGGCGCGCTGCCGGGCCATTCTGGCCAAGCTGCGAAACCTCGGCAGCGATGGCGGCGACCCCTTCGCCGCCGTGCCGCTCACCGATCTTCTGGCCGAAGTGGCGCGTCCCCATGACGGGCGCGGCAAGGCGATC
>CAKTFF010000059.1 GCA_934553185.1 uncultured Devosia sp. | reverse complement strand
CGACACGCTCTACCATTCGGAATCGCAGGACCATCACCTCGAAGCCGTACTCGACCGCAAGCTGGTCGAACTCGCTCAAACGGCGCTCGAACACGGCACGCCCGTGCAGATCGAACTACCGATCCGTTCTCGCGACCGCTCGGCCGGCGCCATGCTGTCTGGCGCCCTCGCCCGCCGCTATGGGCATGAGGGGCTGCCGGAAGACACGATCTCGATCCGCCTCAACGGCACGGCCGGCCAGGCTTTCGGCGCCTTCCTCGCCAAAGGCATCTCGATCGACATGGTTGGCGACGCCAACGACTATGTCGGCAAGGGTCTGTCCGGTGGCCGCATTGTCGTTCGCCCCTCGGACAAGGTGAGCTTTGAGCCCTCCAAGTCCATCATCGTCGGCAATACTGTGCTGTACGGCGCCATCGCGGGCGAGTGCTATTTCCGCGGCGTGGCCGGTGAACGCTTCGCCGTGCGCAATTCTGGGGCAATCGCCGTTGTGGAAGGCACCGGCGATCACGGCTGCGAATACATGACCGGCGGCGTTGTTGTCGTCATCGGCCCGACCGGGCGCAACTTTGCTGCCGGCATGAGTGGCGGCGTCGCCTATGTGCTCGATGAAGACGAAACCTTCCGCGACAGGTGCAACCTTGCCATGGTCGAGCTTGAGCCTGTGGCCGAAGAAGAAGCCCTGATGCAAAAGCACCACCACCATGGTGGTGACCTCGAATGGCATGGCCGTGTCGATATTTCAGGCGACATGAGCAAGCACGACGATGAGCGCCTCCATCAGCTAATCAGCAACCACCTCCATTATACCGGCTCCGATCGTGCCCGGTTCATTCTGGAGAACTGGGCTGAAATGCGCGGCAAGTTCCGCAAGGTCATGCCGGTCGAATACCGCCGCGCCCTTCAGGAAATGCAGAACAAGCGCACTCATGGCGCAGTTATGGCGGCAGAATGATGATGCGTCACGAGCCCTTCCGCACCATCGACATCCATTCCAGGGAGCACACCCATGGGTAAGGTAACAGGCTTTCTCGAGATCGAACGCGAAGAACCGCGCTACGAGCCAGCGTCCGACCGCATCCGCCATTTTGGCGAGTTCACCATCCCCATGTCCGAAGGGCGCATCGTTGATCAGGCGGCGCGCTGCATGGATTGCGGCATTCCCTTCTGCCACGGCGATACCGGCTGCCCGGTCCACAACCAGATTCCGGACTGGAACGATCTGGTCTTCAACAATGACTGGGAGGAGGCTGCGCGCAACCTTCATTCCACCAACAATTTCCCCGAATTTACCGGCCGTATCTGCCCCGCACCCTGCGAAGAAGCCTGCACGCTCAACCTTGAAGACGCCCCCGTCGCCATCAAGACCATCGAACAGGCCATAGCCGACCGCGCCATCCGCAACGGTTGGACCAAGCCGCAGATCAACCCGACAAAAACCGGCAAAAGCGTCGCCATCGTGGGCTCGGGTCCGGCCGGCATGGCCGCAGCCCAGCAGTTGGCGCGTGCTGGCCACGATGTTCACCTTTATGAACGCGAGCCGAAGGCGGGCGGGCTGATGCGCTACGGTATCCCCGACTTCAAGATGGAAAAGAACCATATCGACTTCCGCGTAGGGCAGATGGAAGCCGAAGGCGTCACCTTCCACTACAACGAAAATATTGGCGTTTCCCGCCCGCTTTCAGAATTGCAGGCGCAATATGACGCCGTACTGCTCACCGGCGGCGCCGAAAAGCCGCGTGCTGTCGACAGTGAAGGCACAAACCTCAACGGCGTTCACTATGCCATGCCCTTCCTCGTTCAGCAGAACCGGCGATTGGGCGGCGAGGACATCAGCGGCCAAGTCCAACTCACCGCAGCGGGCAAGCATGTCGTCGTGGTCGGTGGCGGTGACACGGCCAGCGACTGTGTCGGCACCTCGTTCCGCCAGGGCGCCATTGCTGTCACCCAGCTCGACGTCCGCCCCATGCCGCCAGAGTTGGAAAACAAGCTGACCAACTGGCCAAACTGGGCCGTCAAGATGCGCACCTCGTCCTCCCAGGCCGAAGGCGCAATCCGTGAGTTTGCGGCCGGAACGATGAAGATCATCGGCAACAGCAAGGGTCAGGTGACGGGTGTGGAATGCGCTCGCGTCGATCGCAAGCGCCAGCCGATTCCAGGCACTGAGTTCGTCATTAAGGCCGACATGGTTATGTTGGCCATCGGTTTCGCAGGTCCCGTCCAGGACGGCATGCTCGCCGAACTGGGCGCGCAGCTCGACAAGCGCGGCAACCTCTTTGCCGATACGCTGAGCTACAAGACAACGGTCGACAAGGTTTATGCCGCTGGTGACATGCGCCGGGGCCAGTCCTTGGTCGTCTGGGCTATTCGCGAAGGCCGCCAGGCTGCCCGCTCGATCGACTTCGACCTCATGGGCAAGACCGACCTGCCCCGCTAACCAAGCCCTGACCCTCTCCCGTCAGGGGGAGGGTATCGGCCGGAGTGGTAGTGACGCTCCCTGCTGCGCAAACCCGCGCAGTCTGCTAACACCGCATTTCACGTAATCACCAAGTGCGGCCCTGATTCATGACCGGCAAGCCCTACACCGTTGACGAACTGATCTCCGCCAAGGCCATCGCTGCCCGCGTCGAGGCTCTGGCCAAGGAGATATCGGCCCATTACGCCGACACCGACAAGCTTGTGGTCGTTGGCCTTTTGCGCGGCTCCTTCATTTTCATCGCCGACCTAGTACGGGAACTCGATCTACCGGTCGAGGTGGATTTCCTGGAAGCATCGTCCTACGGCAATTCCACGGTCTCAAGCCGCGAAGTACGCATCCTCAAGGACCTGCGGGGCGAGATCGCCGGCCGCGATGTGCTCGTGGTGGAGGACATCGTCGACACCGGCTTCACGCTGAAACATGTCTTGGAAATCCTCGAGACCCGCCACCCGCGGCGCATGGAAGTGTGCGCCTTGCTCAACAAGCCGAGCCGACGCGAGACCGACGTGCAGGCCAAATGGGTCGGCTTCGTTATTCCCGACGAGTTCGTGGTTGGCTACGGTATCGACTACGCCCAGCGCAACCGCAACCTGCCCCATATCGGCGCCGTCCGCTTCACCGACTGATCAGCGCAGACTTGGATCGACCTCTGGCTCTGCCGAGGGTTCCACACCTAAGCCAAAGGCATCCACCCGGCCTGCCGGAGCGGTCATCAGTTGATCGAGGGTGAAGGGCGGCGCGCTATCGGGCGAGGTCGTTGCCGTCAACAGGTCACCCGCCCGCGCGGGAACGCGGCTGATCGGAATAACGGCGCCCGCCACCTCAAGCAGCCTGACCTGCCCTAGCCCCTGATAGGGGGGGCGGAGCATGGCCGCAGCATCGGTGCCCAGCAAGGGATCGGCCACGGCGATGGAGACCCCGCCGCCACGATAGAAGCGGCTGATCATTTGGCTGAGATAGAAAGCCAGCTTGTCTGCGCCGTCTGCCGACAGGTGAATGCCATCGTCTTTGCGCATGCGGGCATTCTGCCCGTTCACATCTGGTCCCTCGGCGGCGTACTTGCCGTCCTCACCGATAAACCGCTCGTAGATATCCAGGAATTCCGCACCGCCTGAAAAGCTGGCAAGCCGCTGGATATTGCTGATCTGGCTGATGGCCGCCGAATAATCGGCGTTCGACATGGGTGGCAGTCCCACCCAGACGACAGGCTTCCTGGCCGCGCGCATCTTTGCGAGAAATGCGGTGATCCGGGCACGATAGGCTGAGGTCCAGCCTTCCGTCAGCGGCTCAAGGGTTTGACCATCCGCACTGATTTCCTGCCGGTCATTGATGCCGATCATCACCACTGCAAGATCGAAGCTGTTGGCCGCGATCTGCTCGTCGATCGCCGTTTCCCAGTCGAAATAGTCGGTGCGCACGAAACCCGAATTGCTGACGCCCTGGTCAACCACAACCAGGTCAGGGTCTTCGGCATAAAACCGCTCCAGCGCCTTGCTGAGATCGACCGCCAACGAGTCGCCGAACACGGCCAGACGTGTGGCATCGGCAGCCTTCTCCACTTGCGGCTTGGGCGGCGGCAAAGCCGCAACCGGAGCGGATGGTGTCCGGGTAGGAGCGGGACTAGTTGGCGTTCTCTGTTGCTGGACCGGCGGAGGTGGCGCCGGCTCTTCACCGAACAGGAGATCGAACAGCGTCTTGCGCTTTTCCTGCTGGGCAACCAGCACGCGCTGTTCGCTTTGCGCAAAGGCAGTCGTCACGTCCACAAGGACGAGCATGCCGATCAGCACTGCAGCAAACAAGCGCTTCATGGCTCGATCTTTAGCAAACCCCGGCATTTGGCGCCACGCATGTCCCACGCTTGTTACCGCGTCGCAGCAGACAATGCTTCAAACGCTGAGCGGGTCAAGAATCCATCCGCCACTTCGCCGCGGGCAGCCTGAAAGCGGGCATAGGCCTCCTGCGTGATCGGCCCCAAGCGGCCATCCACCGCGCCCTGGTAAAGCCCGAGCACAACCAAGGCTTCCTGGATTGCTCGACGCTCAGCCAGATTGGGGAATACAGTGCCGCGCGGCCAGTCCTCGGCAAAGGAACCTCCGCCCTTTAGCCGATCAGTCAGATGGGCGACGCTCATGGCGTAACTGTCGGAAAAGTTATAGCCCTTGAGCACAAGGTAGTTCTCCGTCAGGAGGAACTTGGGCCCGTCCTTGCCGGCTGGAACATAAAGAAAGACGGGGAGATCGCGGTCGGTAAACTGCCGGCCGGAAACCCGCTCTATGCCACGTTGGGCGAAAAACGACACCGGGCGCATGGACGTTCGCGACGCCAGCAGGTAGTCGAACCCTTCGGGCACGACGACCTCCATGCCCCAGTCCATCCCTGGCTTATAGCCCAAGGCCAGAAGGAACCGGGCACTGGTCGCGAGCGCATCTGCAAGGGATCGATGCAGGTCCACCTGTCCGTCACCATCGCCATCGGTGCCATGCGCAAGCACATTGGCGGGATTGACCTGGAGGTGGCCAATGGCACCAGCCCATGAGCCGACGAGGTTTTCCGCGTCACGACCGCTCTGCTGCACGAGGAGCAAGGCTGCAACGAGGTCAATTTCGTCATCGGCGAGCCGGCTACGCCGCTGGTGAACCAGGGTCGCCAGCGAGCGCACGACGGGTCGGATCAAACCGGCATCGCCGAGCACCGAACCATAATCGGTCTCCATGCCCCAGATGGCGCCAAGCAAATAAGGATCGACCCCATAACGCTGCCCAACAGAGGCGAACAGGGCCCGATTGGCTTCTATGGTCGCGATACCGCGTGACACCCGCCCACTTGTCACCCGCCCATCAATATAGTCCCAGATCGGGGTGGCAAACTCTGGCTGCGTGATCACCAGATCGGCAATGCGGGGATCAGCCGTCATGCCCGCCATCACCCGATCATAGACCGAAGCCTCGACGCCGGACGTCAGCGCCTTGGACCGGAAGCCCGCCACGAAAGCATCAAAGCTCTCCACCGGCTGGGCGAAGGCCGGAGATGTGAAAATCAGCAGCAGGCAGGCGACCAGGCGATGCATGCTAGCGGTTTCGCGTCATCAGGTGACGTTCCCACGCATAAGCAGTCTCAACAATCTCGCCCAAGTTGTCATGCTGGGGAACCCAGCCCAGAACGGCCCGCACTTTTTCACCGGTCGCCGTAATCGAGGCCGGATCGCCGAGACGACGCGGGCTCTCGTCGGCGCGTATGTCGACGCCGGAAACCCGGCGCACAGTGTCCACGACCTGCCGCACCGAATACCCCTGGCCATAAGCGCAGTTGAGCGTGGTGCTTTCGCCGCCGCTGCGCAAGTGCTTGAGCAGCAGGACATGTGCGGCGATCAGGTCGGTCACATGGATATAGTCACGAATGCCGGTGCCATCGGGCGTTTCGAAGTCAGTGCCGAAAATATCCATCTTCGGGCGCTGGCCCAAGGCGGTCTGGCAGGCGACCTTGATCAGGTGCGTGGCAAGCGGGGTCGACTGTCCGCTACGTCTAGCCGGGTCGGCACCCGCGACGTTGAAATAGCGCAGCACGCCATAGCTCATGGGATGGGCTGCGGCCACGTCGGCCAGCATCCATTCGGTCATCAGCTTGGAGCGGCCATAAGGCGACATGGGGTTGAGCGGCGTTGTTTCAACGACCGGCGCGAGGCCCGTCATGCCATAGACCGCAGCGGTAGAGGAAAAGATGAAGTGCCGAACCCCGCCCTTCACAGCCGCCTCGATCAAGTTGCGTGAGGTGGCCGTGTTGTTGCCATAGTATTTGAGGGGATCGGTGACCGACTCCGGCACCACGATCGAGCCGGCGAAATGCACGATCTCGGTGATGCCATGCTTTTCAATGAGCCGACCCACCAGTTCGACATCGCCGGCATTGCCAGGCTCGTAGGTGGCCCGCCCGTCTATTGCCCAGTCGAAACCGGTCACCAGATTGTCCAGCACGATGACCTTTTCGCCGGCATCAGCTAGAGACAGCACCATGTGGCTGCCGATATATCCCGCCCCGCCGGTGACCAGAACTGCCATGGATTAACCTCATCTTTAAACGCATCACTGGCATGGATGTTATTTCGCAAGCGTTGAGATAGGTTTACGAGCAATTCACCAAAGCAGCGCCAAACATTAAGGAGTGCAGATTGCCCAAACGCGTAAAAACGGCCGTTTTCCCTGTCGCTGGCCTTGGAACTCGTTTTCTGCCCGCCACCAAAGCCATGCCCAAGGAAATGCTGACCGTTGTCGACCGCCCGCTGATCCAATATGCAGTGGACGAAGCGCGCGATGCAGGGATCGAGCATTTCGTGTTCGTCACTGGGCGCAATAAGGGGGTGATCGAGGACCATTTCGACCGGCAGTTCGAGCTCGAAAGCACCCTCGAGACTCGTGGTAAGCTGGAGGCGCTCAACGAGTTGCGCCAGGAACTTCCCGCGGCCGGCCGCACGAGCTTTACCCGTCAGCAGGAGCCGCTGGGCTTGGGTCACGCCGTTTGGTGCGCCCGCGACATTGTCGGCGACAACCCATTCGCGCTGCTGCTGCCCGACATGATCTTCCGGTCCAAGACCGGCGTTCTCAAGCAGATGATGGACGCCTATGAGCAGACCGGCGGCAACATTGTCGGCGTTGAAGAATGCGCACCCAACGAGGTTTCGAGCTACGGCATCATCGAACGCGGCGAAGGCTCCGACAACGGCTTTGCCATCAAGGGCATGGTGGAAAAGCCAAAGGTGGGCGAAGCGCCGTCAAACCTCTTTATTTCGGGGCGCTACATCCTTCAGCCGGAAATCTTCAAGCTGCTCAGCGAGCAGGAAAAAGGCGCGGGCGGGGAAATCCAGATCACCGATTCCATGCAGGCGCTGATGAAGCAGCAGCCTTTCACCGGCGTCAAATACGAAGGCAAGGTGTATGACTGCGGCTCCAAGCTCGGCTTCCTCACCGCCAACGTGATGTTTGCCCTTGATCGGGACGATATCAGTTCAGGTTTTCTAGAAGAGCTCCGCAAGCTGGATTTGGGCTCCCGGCTTTAGACGGGCTTAGCGGGAAAGCGTAACGCCCAGAGTGACGCGGTGCGCTTCCTGCGCACCGTTATCGGTGGTGTCGGCGCGCTCGTAGTCGTAATCGGCCGACAAATCCGTGTGGGCGTTGAGGGTATAGTCGGCGCCGGCACCAAGGCTATAGCCTGTCTCGGTGTCGTCGCTTTCTTCAAAGCGCGAGGTGCTCCAGTCCGCCAGAGCGCGCAAGGCCAGCCAGGAATTGACGGTATAGCCGACCTCGGCATTGGCCGTGTAGTCGACACGCGCCGTACCGCTGCCCTCCGGCCCGGGCGGGGCAACGCTGGTTTCTAAGCCCGCTGTCATGCGCCACGTTGGATCAGGCGCAAAGGTGACCTGCGCATCATAGAGTTGGGTGACCACCTCGCCGGTATCCGCGTCCGCAAACCGGCGCAGGCCAAGACCGGTCGAGGCACTGGCCTCAAGAACGGTGCCCCAGCGTCCCACCACGCCGCCGCGCAGGCTTGTGTCTGTTGAAGAACTCTCCCCGACGTCCAGAACATCGCGTCCGGCATTGGCTTGGCCGAACACTTCCCAGATCGGTGTTGCCTGCAGACCCACGCGCAGTCCGGTGTCAAAGGACCAGTAGTTCTGGTCCGAATTGTCTTGGAAGCTGTCGTTGATGAGCTCGGTTTGGCCATAAACATTGCGCTCGACCGAACCGGTCACACCGACATTGAACTTGCCGAATTGACGGGTGAGACCCAGTTCGGCAACGCCGACCACGGTCTGCGGGGCTGTTATGATATCGAGGTCCAGACCCGGCGTTCCGGCGATAGACCGCCCCAGTGCCAGTTCGGCATCAAACGTTGCCTGGGTGACACTGTCGAGCGCATAGCCCGCTTCAAGGTCGAGCCGAAGGGCACTGATGTCGATGGTCTCGTCATCCGCCAGTGGCCGCACGACTTCTGCACTGGCATCAAGATTGATGCCCGAGCGGGTACCGATATGCTCAAAGCCCACCGTGGGCACCAGCCGCACTTCGAAACGCTCCTCGTCCGAGACCTTTGCGTAGCTGCCGCGCAAAGCCAGCGAATAGGAAGCGTCGAAAAAGGGATTGGATGGCTCATCGAGCCCCTGGCTGCTCGCGAGTACAGGATCTTCTGGATATAGCCCGGGAAGGAGGCGATCATTGTCGGCGCTTGAGCCATCGCCCAGCGAGTGGTCTGCGGCGCCAAGTGCCGGCGCGGCGAGCCACAGCGAGCCGAGCGCCGCTGCTCCTGCAAGAACCGCCGTTTGCCGCCGCCACAAAGGCAAGGTCGTCTCCGCCAACCAGAATCGTCTCGCAGCGTTTGGCTGGAGGCTTGTGGCGATCTTTTCAGCTTATGGTTAAGAAATGGTTCAAGCGTTATTGCCCGTCAGCGGTTCGACGCGCAGCAGGGCGCCGTCGTGACCCACAACGCGCACATGGCTGCCGACCGGCAGGTCGGGACCGGACACGCGCCAAACCGAGTCGCCCACAATCACCCGGCCAAAACCCTGTTCGATTGCCTGGCGCAGCACAAGTTCCTGGCCGATCACCTGATCGGCCCGCTGGTTGAGGAGGGGCTTGTCGGTCTTGACCGCCCTGCCCCGGCTCCAGCGAACCCAGAGGGTGATGCTGACCAGCGACAGAACGCCAAAGATCAGCCATTCCAGTGCCCAGC
>CAKTFF010000058.1 GCA_934553185.1 uncultured Devosia sp. | reverse complement strand
GATGCCGAAATCGGCTCTTCGCTCAACGCGCTGGAACTCGACGAACCCGGCGCGCCGCTGCGCATCTATCTGCCGCGGGCGGATGTGCGCGAGGATATTCTCGAACTCAGCGAAACCCGCACCACTTGCCCCTACAAGGGCGAGGCGCACTATTATACGCTCAAGACCCTGACGGCCGACGGCCCCGACCAGGTTTGGTACTATCCCGATCCGTGCCCCCTGGTTGAGCCGATCCGCGACTATCTGGCCTTTTGGGGCGACCGTATCGAATATCGCCGGTCGGAGGTCTAGGCGTGCCGAAACGCCGCCTCCTGCGCGGTTGTGTTTGGACGGACGGACCCCGAGACAGCGAATGCCTCGTTGGAATAGTGTTTGGTGAGACAAGCACTGTCTCGGGGCTGCCGGTTTTTGGAACAGCCTGAAATCGCGCTTTCGGATCGCTCGTCCTAGGCGGCCAGTCTCGAACCTGAGGAAGACAGCGACGTCCCCTCCCGACACCCTCCGGCCACTGGTCGCTGCAGCGCCGCCGTATCCCGAAAGGTGAGGGGATTATGAAGAGGTTTTTGGGGGCGGGGATAAGTTTGAAAGAATACCCAAAAAGGAAAAGCAGAACATGAGCGACGGAACCGGACAGATCATCGTCGTGGCGGGCGCGACGGGTGATCTCGGCGGGCGGGTGGTTGCGGCGCTGGTTCGGCGCGGAGCAGAGGTGCGCGCTCTGGTGCGTGCGGGGACAGCACAAACAAAGATCGAGCATTTGCGCGAGGGTGGCGCCCTTCCGGTCTTGGTGGACTTTGATGAAACGAATGCGCTGCAAGCGGCGTGTCAGGGTGCATCCTGCGTGGTTTCGACCCTCAACGGGCTTGCGCCCATCATGCTCGAACTGCAGGGGCGGGTGCTGGACGCCGCGGTCGCTGCCGGTGTGCCGCGCTTCATGCCGTCGGACTTTTCCCTCGATTTCACCCGCACAAGGCCGGGCGACAATCGTAACCTCGATCTGCGCCGCCAGTTCGCGGAAGTGGCCGACAAGGCGCCGATCAAGGTGCAGTCTGTGCTCAACGGCATGTTCATGGAGCTTCTGCCGCACGACGCGCGGGTGATCCTCCCCAAGCAGCATCGCGTCTTCCACTGGGGCGATCCCGATCAACTGCTTGATCTGACCACTAAGGACGACGTGGCCGATTTTGTTGCCGACGTGGCACTCGACCCTGAGGCGCCGCGCTGGTCGCGTATTGCCGGCTCCTCGGTCAGCATGCGCCAGATCGGCGAAATCATGAGCCGGGTGACCGGCGAGCGCTATCGCCTGCTGCGGCCGGGCGGCATCAGGGCGTTCGGCGTGGTCATCAACGTGGTGAAAACCCTGTCGCCCAAGTCGGACGATCCGTTTCCGGCCTGGCAGGGCATGCAATATATGCGCGATATGCTGAGTGGCAGCGGCAAGCTCGACCCGCTCGATAACGGGCGCTATGGCAAGAGCGACTGGACCACGGCCGAAATGCTGCTGACGCAGGCGTTTGGCGGCAAGCAGTGAGGCGTTTCGGTACGCCGAGCGCTCCGGCAACGGGGCGCCGGTGCATTTTCCCCTTTCACCGCAACCCCACCTGCGCCATAAGGCAGCCATGACCCAGGACAACACCCTTCAGATCAAGCTGCGCCTCAAGGGCGGCAGCGGCCCCAATGCCAACTGGCACTGGGAAATCGTCGACACGGCCGGCAAGGTCGTCAAATCGGGATCCGCCGTCGGTCCCGAACACAAGGCGTTCAGCACTGCCCGCATCGCCAAGGAAAAGCTGGAGCAGTCGGGCAGAAGCTAGCCCAACGCCCGCCCAAGAGTGTGCCGTGACCGATTCCCCGACCATTCCAGCCGCCCGACCGGCACCAAAGCGGGGCGGGCCGCTGCGTGGCATCGTGCTCAAAATCGTTTCGGTCATGTGCTTTGTGGTGATGGCCACGCTGATCAAGGCGACGGGCGATCTTCCGGCGGGCGAACTGGTGTTCTTCCGCTGCTTTTTCGCCATTCTGCCGGTTTTTCTCTGGCTGTTGTGGCGCCGGCAATTGCGCGTCGCGCTCCAGACAAGCAATCCGTGGGGGCATGTGGTCCGCGCGCTGGTGGGCGTTGCGTCCATGAGCCTTGGGTTTTTCGCGCTGACGCGCCTGCCGCTGCCTGAATCCACCGCTATCGGTTATGCCAGCCCGCTGCTGATCGTGGTGTTCAGTGCCCTGCTGCTCAAGGAGCGCGTTTATGTGTTCCGCTGGACGGCAGTGGTCGTCGGCCTTGTGGGGGTGCTGATCATCCTGTGGCCGCGGCTGACGCTGTTCACCTCCGGCCAGCCGGTGGGCGATACGGAAGCGATCGGTGCCATTGCGGCCTTGGGCGGAGCGATCCTCACCGCCTTTGCCCTGATGCAGGTGCGGCGGCTGACGCTGACCGAGCGCACCGAAGCCATCGTGGTGTACTTCTTTATCTGCGCCAGCATTCTGTCGTTGCTATCGCTGCCATTTGGCTGGGTGATGCCGAGCCCGGAGCAGGCGATGCTGCTGATCGGGGCGGGGTTTGCAGGCGGCATTGGCCAACTGCTGATGACTTCGTCCTATCGCTATGCCGAAATGTCGGTGATCGCCCCGTTTGAATATACCTCGCTCCTGCTGACGCTGGTTCTGGGCTATCTGGTGTTTGGCGACGTGCCGACCTGGAGCATGATCGGGGGCGCCGTGATCATCATCGGCTCGGGTATCGCCGTGATCCTGCGCGAGCAATATCTGGGCCTTGAGCGCAGCAAGGCACGCCAGGCCCATACGCCTTAGGAGCGCCTAGCCGGTTGGAGCCAGTTCCGCCCAGCCCTGCCGCTTGCGGTAAATGGTGGAGGGGCTGATTTCGAGTGCTGCCGCAGCCAGTGAAATATTGCCGCCAAAGCTGGCAATGGCATCCTCAATGATGCGCTGCTCCTGCTGCCACATGGGCAGAACCGGCTGGCGCCGCTCGGTCCGCGGCGCGGCTTCAGACGCCGCGACAACGCCGCGCCCTTCGATATCGGCAACAGACAGCATGGGCAGGGTGATTTCGCCGCCGTCTCCCATCACCACCAGGCGCCGGACCAGGTTTTGCAGCTGACGCACATTGCCCGGCCAGTCCGCCGATGCCAGCACGCTTGCCGCGTCGGGGGCAAAGCCGGAATAGGGCTTGCGCTCTTCGGTGGCGTAGCGATGAAGAAAGTGGCGCGCCAAGACCATGATGTCGCTCGAGCGCTGGCGGAGCGGGGGCAGGTGAATGGGCAGAACATGCAAGCGATAGAACAGGTCCTCGCGGAACCGGCGGTCGGCAATCAGCTGCATGGGGTTGCGGTTGGTGGCGCAGATGACGCGGACATCCACATGCCGCACGCCCGCTTCGCCGACCCGGCTGAGCGTGCCGGTCTGGAGAAAGCGCAGCAGCTTGCTTTGCAGCGACAGGTCCATCTCGCCGATTTCGTCCAGAAACAAGGTGCCGCCATCGGCCAGTTCCGCCGCGCCCTGGCGATCCACATGGGCGCCGGTGAAGGCGCCACGCGCCACTCCGAAGAGTTCGCTTTCCAGCAGATCACGCGGAATGGCGGCGCAGTTGATGGCCACAAGGCGCTTGGCGGCACGCGGCCCCTGGCTATGGAGCGCTTCGGCGCAGACATCCTTGCCGGTGCCGCTTTCGCCGGTGATGAAAACCGGCGCCGAGGAGGGAGCGATGCGCGCAATCTGCTCGTAAACGAACTGCATGGCGCTTGAGGAGCCAATGAAGCCGCCGAAATCGCGCCGCCGGTCCATGACCGGTTCCATGCTGAGCGCCCGTGCCTTGCCATGGCGCTGCGCCAGCTCGGCGATGCGGGTCGCCATGGCGGGGCCACTGACGGGCTTGACCACGTAATCGTGGGCGCCGGCGCGCATGGCCGCGACCGCGGCCGAAACCGAAGCGCCATCGGACAGAGCAATAAACAAAGCGCCATCCGCCAGCCGCACCAGCCGGGCCACCGCATCGTCGCTCCGCTCGCTGAGGTCTTGCAGGCTCGAGAGGTCAACCAGCACGATATCAAAGCCCGTGCTGCGCAAAAGCTCTGCTGCCTGCCGGCCGCTGCGGGCCAGGGTCAGCCTCAGGCCAGCGCCAAGGCTTTCGCGCATGGCCCGGGTGACATGGTGGGCGCCGGCTTCATCCGCGTCGATCAGCAGCAGCCGTCCGCACGCTTCGCCATCGCTTCCACTATGCATAGCCATGCGGTTGTGCCCCTCACCAAAATTCGGGGCGAGTGTTGCGCAACAGGGTAAATATTCCGTTCCGGGGACATTGGTCAGCCCATGCCGGGCCTGGACGGGCAAACCTGAGCCGCTGCTTTTGCCCGTGAAGCGGGGATGCTAAGAGGATGGGCCGAATCCCCCCGCCTTCGAGGTCGCCCGTGCAGGCATTGGTCTACACGTTTATCGCTCTTGCTGCCGCTGCCGTGGCCGGGCTGGCCTATTTTGCCCTTACCTTCACCCCTGCCGAAGCGCTGCTGGCGGGGATAGTGTTTGGCTGCGTCTGCGTGGTGCTGACCGAGCGCACGCTGCGCGAGCGGGCCGAATCGCGGCTTGAAAAAGCCATTGAGGACCTGTCCCGGCTGCTGGCGACCGATGCCCAGGCTGGCGCCGTGCTCGGACAGCGCATCAACGCCATGGCCGACCTTAATGCCGGCGGGCGGCTCGACAATGTGGAAGCCGACATTTCCGTGCTGGGCACGGTGATCCGCCAGGTCGCAGAGGCAGTAGCCGAAATCGAAGATCGCGGCAGCAAACCAAGCGCGCCCGCCGGCCGCGATCGCCCGCCCGCGATTGCCCCGCAGCCGATCAGCGAGCGTGAGCCGGTGATCCCGCTTGCCGTGCTGCGCCAGGCTGTCGAGGACAACCGGCTGATTTACCATGTCCAGCCTGTTGTGATGCTGCCCCAGCGCCGCCCGCAGGGCTATGACCTGGTGCCCCGTCTGATGCTGGAAAACGGCGACCTTGCCGAACGCGCTGACTTCGCGCCGCGTTGTGGCGGCGAGGACGTCCTGTGCCAGATCGAAGCCATGGGCATGCTGGAAGCTGTCACCATCGCACGGCGCGCCCGCATCAGCGGACAGCCCGCAACGCTTTACCTTCCCCTATCGCGCGCCACGCTGGGCGATGCCGAAGCCGCCGAAGGGCTGATCGCCGCACTTGATGCCAATCGCCCCCTTGCGCCGGGCCTGATCTTCACGATCAGCGAAGCCGAGTGGCGGCAGTTCACCCCCGCCGAGCGCGCGGTGGCTGATGCCATAACCAGAAGAGGCGCAGGCTTCTCGCTTGCTGAAGTTGGGTCCTTGCGCGTTGATTTCGCCGAACTGGCCACTCAGGGTGTCCGCTCGCTGCGCCTGAACGCCGAACAGTTCATCCACCAGCCCGAAGCCTTCACCGACTTTCATGCCTCCGACATCGCCAACTATCTTGGGCGCTTCGAGATCAAGCTGCTCGGAACCGATATTGCGGGGGAAGCGCAGATTATCGAGCTGCTTGAGCTTGGCATTCTCCTGGTTCAAGGCCCCTATATCGCTCCACCTGGACCCGTGCGTCCGGACCTGATGATCGAACCGGTGCGGGCGCCTGCTCAACTGCGGCGGGCGGAATAACGGCCTGACCGCCAAGCTGCCATGTCGGCCTTTCCCCTTGATCCCTGCGCTCAGACTGCCACATAGAACCCAACGCCTTTTTTCCTCTCGGACCCGCGATGACCAGCACGCTGCCTTCCATTTCCGGCCTTGCCGACCTCGCCGGCCGCTATGATGCCGTTCTGAGCGACGTGTGGGGTGTTGTTCACAATGGCGTCGCCGCTTTTCCCACCGCCGTTGATGCGCTGACCCAGTTTCGGGAGGCGGGTGGCAAGGCCGTGTTCATCACCAATGCGCCGCGCCCCTCAGGCCCAATCGTCGACATGCTCGACCGGCTTGGCGTTGGTCGCCAGAGCTATGACGCCATTGTTTCGTCGGGCGACGCGACCCGCGCCATGATCGGGCGCTATGCGGGCAAGCCGATCCACCATGTCGGCCCGCCAACCGAAGACGATGCGCTCTATGAGGGCTTGAATGTCCGTCGCGCTGGCGCAGACGAGGCCGAAGTCGTCGTCGTCACCGATCTCGACAGCGACGACGATACGCCCGAAATGTACCGCGACCGCGCCCGGCAATGGCTTGCGCGCAAGCTTCCCATGATCTGCGCCAATCCCGACCGGGTGGTCGAGCATGGCGACAAGATCATCTATTGCGGCGGGGCGCTGGGCGACCTTTATGCGGCCATGGGCGGCGTGGTCTTGATGGCCGGCAAGCCCTACCAGCCCATCTACGAGGAAGCGTTCCGCCTGGCCGAACAGGCTGTGGGCCGCCCGCTCGACAAGAGCCGCGTGCTGGCCATCGGCGACAGCGTGCGCACCGACGCAACCGGCGCCGCCCAGTTCGGCATCGACCTGCTGTTCGTCACCGGCTCCATTCACGCGGCTGAACTCGACGCTTTCGGCAATCCCGATCCGCAGGCCATTGCCGAGCTTGTGGCGCCCAGCCGCGCTCGCCTCGCCGGCTTCCTGCCGCGCCTGGCGTGGTGACATGCCTAAGCCTTTCTACACCCTGTCCGGGATCGATCCTGTTGCCAAAGGCATGCGCGGTGCCTATGCCGCCATCGGCAATTTCGACGGCTTCCATCGTGGCCATCAAAGCGTGCTGGACCTCCTCAAGGCGCGGGCGGCTGCGGCGGGCGTACCCGCCATCGTCATCACCTTCGAGCCGCATCCGCGCGACGTGTTCGCGCCCGCGCCCTTCATGTTCCGGCTGACCGAAGGCAAGGCCAAGACCCGCCTCGCCCAGGCGCTGGATCTGGATGGCATCGCCATGCTCAACTTCAACAAGCAATTCGCCCAGATCGAAGCCGAAGATTTCATCCGCGACTATCTTGTGGGCGCGCTCGGTCTCACCGGCGTCATCATCGGCAGCGATTTCCACTTTGGCCGCCAGCGGCGCGGCACACCGGGCTTTCTCAAGGAGGCGGGCGCCCGCCTGGGCTTTGCTGTGGATATCGTTCCGCTCCAGGACGAGGGCGACGAGCCCATTTCTTCGTCCCGCATTCGCGCGGCCCTGTCCGAAGGCGCCGTCGCCGCCGCCAATCGGCTCTTGGGCTACCACTGGTTTTTCGAGGGCTGCGTGGTCAAGGGTGACCAGCGTGGCCGCGAACTGGGCTATCCCACGGCCAACACCGTGACCGACAGCAATTTTCAGCTCGCCCAGGGCGTCTACGCTGTCCGCGCCAAGCTGGGACAACGCATTTTCGACGGCGTTGCCGCCTATGGCAAGCCCATGTTCAACAACCAGCGCCCGCCCTTTGAAACGCACCTGTTCGACTTCAACGAAGACATCTACGGCCAGACCATCGCCGTGGCGCTGATCGCCCATATTCGTGGGCAGGAAGTGTTCAACGGCCTCGATGAACTGATCGCCGCCATGGACCGCGACAGCGGCAAGGCGCGCCAGGCGCTGGCAGAAGCCCGGCCGCTGAGCGAACTCGATGGGAAGCTGGGGTTTGTGGGGTAGGGGTGCAACGCCCTCGCGGTTCGAGGGTCGCTACGCTCCCGCCTCACCATGAGGACTACTCTTGGTGCGGTTCACTAGTAGCCCTCATGGTGAGGTGCGAGCTCTTCGCGAGCCTCGAACCACGAGGGCGTGCGACTCCATCCAAATCATCCTTTGCCCCCTTGGCCCGGCCTTGCTAAAAGGCCCCCGAAATCTCCCCAACCGATTGCCGATCCATGACCGATACCGCTGCGGGCGCCGCCGAAACCGATTATTCGTCGACCCTGTTTCTGCCGGAAACTCAATTTCCCATGCGCGCCGGACTGCCCGACCGCGAGCCGGGCTGGCTCAAGCGCTGGGAAGACATGGACATCTACGCCCTCCAGCGCGAGCAGGCCAAGGACCGGCCGCTGTTTACGCTCCATGACGGCCCGCCCTATGCCAATGGCAATATCCATATCGGCCACGCGCTGAACAAAACGCTCAAGGACATGATCTCGCGGTCCATGCAGATGCTGGGCTTCAACGCGGCTTATGTGCCCGGCTGGGACTGCCATGGCCTGCCCATCGAGTGGAAGATCGAGGAACAGTACCGCGCCAAGGGCAAGGACAAGAATGACGTTCCGGTGGTGGAGTTCCGCCAGGAATGCCGGAGCTTTGCCGAGCAGTGGGTGGACATCCAGCGCGAGGAATTTAAGCGCCTCGGCATCCTGGGCGAATGGGACAATCCCTACCTCACCATGAGCTTTGACGCCGAAGCCCAGATCGCGCGCGAGCTGATGAAGGTGGCGATCACCGGCCAGCTTTATCGCGGCTCCAAGCCGGTCATGTGGTCGGTGGTGGAGCGCACCGCGCTGGCGGAAGCCGAGATCGAATACCAGGATTACGAGAGCGACACGATCTGGGTGAAGTTCCCGGTCGCCAAACTCCAACTAGGTGATAGCACCATCTTCGCAGCGGTGTCAGACCTCATGGGTGTGGATCGCGCCGACTTGGACGTCGTCAAAGGTCTTCTTGAAGCAAGTGTGCTCATCTGGACCACCACCCCTTGGACCATCCCTGCTAATCGGGCCATAAGCTACTCATCTAAGATCGCGTATGGCCTGTACGAAGTCACTGCGGCCCCGGATGAGAATTGGGCTAAGACCGGCGAAAAGTACATCATTGCTGACAAGCTTGCCGCAGAGGTATTTAGCAAGGCGAAGGTCACGGGCTTTCAAAAGCTTGCCGATGTCTCGGATCAAGAACTTCGCTGGATCACCTGCGCCCACCCCCTGCGCGGGATGGACGGCGGCTACACCTTCGATGTGCCTCTCCTCGATGGCGAACACGTCACCGATGATGCGGGTACTGGCTTTGTCCACACCGCGCCTGGCCATGGCCTTGACGACTTTGAAATCTGGATGAACTCCACCCGCTTCCTCGGTGAACGTGGGGTCGACACCGCGATCCCCTATGTGGTGGGCGACGACGGTCGCTACACCGACCAGGCGCCCGGGTTCGAGGGCGCGCGCGTCATTGATGACCATGGCAAGAAGGGCGACGCCAACAATCGCGTCATCGCGGCTTTGGCCGAGCGGGGCGCCATGGTGGCGCGCGGCCGCGTCAAGCACTCCTATCCCCATTCCTGGCGCTCCAAGAAGCCGGTGATCTTCCGCAATACGCCGCAATGGTTCGTGTATATGGAC
>CAKTFF010000057.1 GCA_934553185.1 uncultured Devosia sp. | reverse complement strand
ATAGCGGTGTCATAGATCGTTTGGCCGTAATCGGCGGCGTTGATGACGGTGGTGGCTTCCGCCGCCAGCTTGGCCAGGTACTGCGCCATGGTGACGTCGGGCAGCAGCTGATCGGGCAGGTGGGTCTTGATGGTCGTGGGATCGGCCGACTTACCCGCACGGATGATCTTGCCGGTGATCTCGTAGATGTCGCGATGCACCGGCTCATAGAAATGCACCGGCTCAAGGAAGTCCGACACGCGGTAGAACGCGTCGTTGTTAAGGAGGATCGCGCCCAGAAGCGCTTGTTCGGCCTCCACATTGTGCGGCGCCAGACGAAAGGATTTGTCTTCGGCCGGATGCAGCCGCGCGATCTCTGCCATGATGCCTCGGAGGGTTCGTTAACCTTTCTTAACCACGCCACTTGGCGTCGTGTCTTGCCCTACCAACAGGAGGGTTAATGACTCGGTGTACCGGGGTGTGAACACTGTGGACAACGGGGAATGTGTCGATCGTGTGTTGCACTAGATGAGGGCAGGAGCATGGCGAGTCGGGGGGGTGCCACGCCCTCGTGGTTCGAGGCTCGTGAAGAACTCGCACCTCACCATGAGGGCTACTGTTGCCGCTGTGCTCAAGTAGCCCTCATGGTGAGGCGGGAGCGAAGCGACCCTCGAACCACGAGGGCGTGGCACATACCGGTCAAACAAAAAGGCCGGGCACATGGCCCGGCCTCTTGAAGGTAAAAGTGATGCTTAGACTTCGTCGTCGAAGCGGTCGTCCTGCTGGGCGTCCTTCTGGCCGGCGGCGAAGTCGCCTTCCTCGTCGTCGTCATACTGGGTGACGGTGACGTCTTCACCAGCGGACTGGCGGGTGGCTTCGTCTTCCGAACGGGCGACGTTGACGGTGATCGACACGGCAACTTCGGCATGCAGGTTCAGCGACACGGTGTGCACGCCAACCGACTTGATGGGGTCGGCCAGGTCGATCTGCGAACGCTGCACGGTGAAGCCTTCCGCGGCGAGGGCTTCAACCACGTCGCGAGAAGCGACCGATCCATAAAGCTGGCCGGTTTCGCCGGCCTGGCGGATGATCACCACTTCACGGCCATTGAGGCCTTCGGCAATGCCGGCAGCCGCATTGCGGCGGTCGTCGTTGCGCTTTTCGATATGGGCGCGTTCGGACTCGAACTTCTTGCGGTTGGCTTCCGTGGCGCGCAGCGCCTTGCCCTGGGGCAGGAGGAAGTTACGGGCAAAGCCGTCCTTGACGGAAACTTCGTCGCCGATGGAGCCGGTGCGGCCCACGCGCTCGAGGAGAATGACTTTCATTTGGGGTGTTCCTTTTGGCTGTCCCGTCTCAAGGACGGTTAGGAGACGCGGACCATCCGCGTCCCCAGCGTGTCGCCCAGTTTTACTGGACGGCGTAGGGCATGATGCCGATGAAGCGGGCGCGCTTGATCGCCTGGGCGAGTTCGCGCTGCTTCTTGGCGGAAACGGCCGTGATGCGGCTCGGCACGATCTTGCCGCGCTCCGACACGTAGCGGGAAAGCAGGCGCACGTCCTTGTAGTCGATCTTTGGCGCGCCTTCGCCCGAGAACGGGCAGGTCTTGCGGCGGCGCTGGAAGGGACGGCGGGCCTGGGCGGTGGTCAGGTCTTTGATTGCCATAGCTTGGAGGTCCTTATCTTAGAAACGGCGCGGACGGCGTTCGCCGCCGAAGCCACCACGGTCGCCACCAGGACGGCCGCCACGATCGCCATCGCGGTCGTCGCGATCGCGCTTCTGCATCATGGCCGACGGGCCTTCTTCCAGCTCGTCCACGCGGACGGTCATGAAACGAAGGATGTCTTCGTTGATGCGCATCTGGCGTTCCATCTCGGCAACGGCCTGGGGGGCTGCCTCGATGTTGAGCAGGGTGTAATGCGCCTTGCGGTTCTTGCGGATGCGGTAGGAGAGACCCTTGAGGCCCCAATATTCGTTCTTGGTGACGCGGCCGCCGCCCTGGGCAAGCACTTCGGTCAGAGCTGCGGTCAGCTCCTCCACCTGCTGCTGGGAAACGTCCTGGCGCGCCAGGTAGATATGTTCGTAAAGGGCCAAAGATTGCGCCTTCCTTGTGGTTTCAAACACGGACAATCGCTGGCGCGGAGCCTCCTTGAAGCCGGAAAGGCGTCAGGGCAGTCTTGCAAAGAGCGGGAACACGGGAGGCCGGACTTTTCGTCCTATTCGCCAAAGGCAAACCCTCCGTTCAGCCCCCGGCCAAACGAATTGCTGGCGTCGCTATAAGGCAAGGGCCGGGCAAACACAAGCTTTGCCCTCCGCCACATCTTCGCCGCCGGTTGGGTGCTAAAGGCACCGGCCATCTTGAACGAACGAGAAAAACCGATGACCAAACTCCTGGCTCCCATTGCTGCCATTGCCCTGCTCGCCCTGGCCGCCTGCGACAACGCGCCCGACACCCCTTCGGCTAGCGTTCAGTCGCAGCCCGATGGCTCCACCAACGTGACGGTCAACGTGCCCGAATCGATGACGCCCGCCATCGACGCGATCACCAATCCCGAACAGACCTTTGATGCGCTGCGGGCAGAAGCCGGCAACATGACCGAGCAGATGAAGCTCGATGCGGTGGTCAATGCCCGCCGCGCTGCCGAAGCGGGCGCTCGTGCGCTCGGCCAGACCGAAGCGGAAATCACCCAAGCCGGCGACGTTGCCGAGCGAAGCGCCCAGGATGCTCTGCAACTGCGTTAGTTCCGCAAGGCGCGTGCTGGAGAGTGGCCTGTCGCCTTGACAGTGCCACACCCTTTGGGCACACGCCGCGCAACTGGACAGCCGCCTGGCGGATTGTTTAACTCAGCCCTCGAGGAGAGCCATCGATGACCAAGCGCGCATTCACCTTTCCCGGCCAGGGCAGCCAGGCTGTCGGCATGGGCAAGGATCTGGCATCTGCCTATCCCGAGGCCCGTGCCGTCTTCCAGGAAGTGGACGAAGCCCTTGGCCAGCGCCTGTCGGCGATCATGTTCGAGGGGCCTGAGGATATCCTGCGGCTGACCGAGAACGCCCAGCCGGCCTTGATGGCAGTCAGCATGGCGGTAATCCGGGTGCTGGAGTCAAAGGGCGTCCGCCTTGCCGATCATGCCGCCTATGTGGCGGGCCACTCGCTTGGCGAGTATTCGGCGCTTTGCGCCGCCGGCACTTTTTCGATTGCCGACACCGCGCGTCTTCTGAAAACGCGCGGGCAGGCGATGCAGAAGGCTGTGCCCGTGGGTCACGGCGCGATGGCCGCCCTTCTGGGGCTCGACCTTGCGGCTGCGCGCGAGGTGGCCGCCGAAGCCGGGCAGGGCGATGTCTGTGATGTGGCCAATGACAATGCGCCTGGGCAGGTTGTCATCTCCGGAGCGACCGCTGCCGTGGAGCGAGCGGTGGAGATTGCCAAGAATAAGGGCGCCAAGCGCGCGCTGCTGCTGCCGGTCTCGGCGCCGTTCCACTGCTCGCTGATGCAGCCGGCGGCTGAAGCCATGGAAGCCGCACTGGGTGAAGTCACCATGCAGGCCCCCCAAGTGCCGCTGGTGGCCAATGTTCTGGCCGCGCCGGTTTCCGATCCCGCCGAGATCCGGCGGCGCCTGGTGGAACAGGTAACCGGCGTCGTGCGCTGGACCGAAAGCGTGAGCTGGCTGACCGGGGAGGGCGGGATTACCCACCTGACCGAGTTGGGCACCGGCAAGGTGCTGACTGGCTTGGCCAAGCGGATCAACGCCGAAGCTGCCGCCAATGCCGTTAGTTCGCCCGCCGACATCGAAGCCTTTGTTGCCGAACTGAACGCTTAAGGGCAATCAAGCCGGATCGTGCTTGAATCACAAACTCCGCAAGGGAGACTGAAATGTTTGATCTGACGGGCAAACGCGCCCTGGTCACCGGCGCCAGCGGCGGCATTGGCCGCGAGATCGCCAAGGCGCTGGCTGCTGCTGGCGCGACTGTCGCGCTTTCGGGCACGCGGCTTGGAGCGCTGGAGGATACGGCCAAGGAGATCGGCGCCGAGTGCCCGATCCTGCCGGCCAATCTCAGCAAGCTCGACGAAGTCGACAAGCTCGTTCCTGCGGCGGAAGCCGCCATGGGCGGGCTCGACATCCTCGTCAACAATGCCGGCATGACGCGCGACAACCTCTTCATGCGCATGAAGGATGAAGAATGGGACGAGGTGCTCGCCGTAAACCTGACGGCGGCCTTTCACCTCAACCGCGCCGTGCTGCGGGGCATGATGAAGCAGCGCTACGGTCGCATCATCGGAATTTCCTCGGTGGTGGGGGTGATGGGCAATCCGGGGCAGGGCAACTATGCCGCCTCCAAGGCAGGCCTGATCGGGATGAACAAGGCGCTGGCCCACGAAGTGGCGTCGCGCAATATTACCGTCAATTCCATCGCGCCCGGCTTCATCGCCTCGGCCATGACCGACGAGCTCAACGACAAGCAGCGCGAATCCATTTTGTCCACCATCCCGGCCAACCGGCTTGGCTCGGCTACAGAAGTTGCTGCCTGCGCCGTGTTCCTGGCCAGCGAGGCGGCGGGCTACATCACCGGGCACACGCTCAACGTCAATGGCGGCATGGCCATGATCTGACAGCGCGCGAAAGCCGTTGATTGAGAGGAACTGGCTTATGGCGGAGCCGTTTCAAGTGTGATACTCGCCGCCGCTGACACCTTGGCGGAACGCATTGCCTAGGCGCAGAACCGCGCCTACAGTGCCACCCGTCAGCCAACACGGTGCTTGAAGATTTGGCAGTCCGCCAATAGAAGCGAAACGAAACGTCGATTTCGAAAAAGGAAGTCTTATTATGAGCGATGTCGCTGATCGGGTCCGCAAGATCGTTGTGGAACACCTCAATGTGGATGCCGAGAAGGTTGTCGAAAAGGCCAGCTTCATCGACGATCTGGGTGCCGACTCTCTGGACCAGGTTGAACTGGTGATGGCCTTCGAAGAAGAATTCTCGGTCGAGATCCCGGACGACGCTGCCGAATCCATCCAGACGTTCGGCGACGCCGTTTCCTTCCTCACCAAGGCCGTCGGCTAAGCCCCTGGCTCAGCTGAGATAGGCACACAGCATGGAACTGCGCCGCGTCGTCGTCACCGGGATGGGTCTTGTTACGCCTCTCGGCTGCGGAGTTGAAGCCACTTGGGCCAATATATTGGCCGGCAAGAGTGGCGCGAAACGCATCGACGAATTCGACGTCAGTGACATTGCCTGCCAGATCGCTCATCGCTTGCCGCTCGGCGACGCCGCCGACGGCAAGTACAATCCCGATGAGTGGATGGACACCAAGGAACAGCGCAAGGTCGATCCCTTCATCGTTTATGCCATGGCCGCTTCCAAGCAGGCCATTGACGATGCCGGGGTTGAACCCAAGACCCCCGAAGAACAGGAGCGCACCGGCGTTCTGATCGGCTCGGGGATCGGGGGGATCGGCGGCATCTACGAGGCCTCCGTCACGCTGCACGAAAAGGGTCCGCGCCGGATCAGCCCGTTCTTTATCCCTGGGCGGCTGATCAACCTGGCCTCGGGCTATGTTTCCATCCGCTTTGGCCTCAAGGGGCCAAACCATTCGGTGGTCACTGCCTGTTCCACAGGCGCCCACGCCATTGGCGACGCTGCCCGGCTGATTGCCTTAGGCGATGCCGACGTGATGATCGCCGGAGGCGCGGAAAGCTGCGTCAACCGGCTGGCCCTGGCGGGCTTCGCCGCTGCCCGCGCGCTTTCCACCAATTTCAACGACAATCCCGAAGCGGCATCGCGCCCCTATGACAAGGACCGCGATGGTTTCGTCATGGGCGAAGGCGCCGGCATTGTCGTGCTCGAAGACTATGAGCGTGCCAAGGCGCGCGGCGCCAAGATCTATGGCGAAATCATTGGCTATGGTTTGAGCGGCGACGCCTACCACATCACCGCGCCTGCAGCCGATGGCGATGGCGGCTTCCGCGCCATGAGCGCCGCCATCAAGCGCGCACGCATCAGCCCGTCCGACATCGACTACATCAACGCCCATGGCACATCGACGCCGCTGGGCGACGAAATCGAACTGGGTGCGGTCACCCGCGTTCTGGGCGACGCTGCCCCACAGGCGGTGATGAGCTCCACCAAATCGGCCATCGGCCACCTGCTTGGCGCGGCCGGTTCGGTCGAGGCGATCTTCTGCCTTCTCGCCATGCGCGACAGCGTGGCGCCACCAACGCTCAACCTCGACAATCCATCGGTCGATAGCGTGATCAATCTGGTGCCAAAGGTAGCGTTCAAAAAAGAGATCAACGTGGCTTTGTCCAATAGCTTCGGCTTTGGCGGCACCAATGCCACGTTGGTGATGCGCAAGGTCAGCTGACCTGGGGTCCACGCGCCAGCACGCTGCCACACGGCTGCCGAAAAGCCGAACAACAACGTCCTTGCTCCCGCAAGTGCCCGGCTCGAAAGGTGATCCCCGTCGATGAATGACCGCAAGGCCCGCCGCCGCCGTTCCAGCAATGGCTTTCTGGACATTCTGAACGGTTTGCTCGGCCTGCTGGTGCTCGGCTTGCTGCTGGCTGGTGGCGTGGCCTTCTACGGAGCCTCCCAGTTCTATGGGGACGGCCCTCTTCAAGCAGACACCACCATCCGCGTCGAAGAGGGGGCAGGCGCCTCATTGCTTGCCCCACAGCTGGAAGAACAGGGACTGATCTCAAGCCGCTACGTGTTTCTGTTCGGCAGCCGGCTCGCTGATATTCCCGGTACGATCAAGCAGGGTGACTTCCGCATTCCCGCCGGTGCCAGCATGGCCGACATCCTGACCGAACTCCGGCAGGGCAACCCTATCCGTTATGCCGTGGTGATTCCCGAGGGCTGGACCTCGTGGGAAGCGGTGCAGCGCCTCAACAGCGACAGCAATATCACGGGTGAAATCACCGCCATTCCCCCCGAAGGCTCGCTCCTGCCGGGCAGCTATGACTATGTGCCGGGCGACACGCGACAGTCGGTGCTCGACAAGATGCAGGCGGCCATGGACACCCAATTGGCCGCGATCTGGGAAGCACGCCAGCCGGACCTGCCGCTCGAATCGCCCGAGCAGATGCTGACGCTAGCTTCAATTGTTGAAAAAGAAACCGGCCTCGCCACTGAACGCCCCCAGGTCGCGGCCGTGTTCGTCAACCGGCTGCGTGAGGGCATGCGCCTCCAGTCCGACCCGACCATCATCTATGGCATCACCAATGGGCAATCGACGCTGGATCGCGGGCTTCGTCGCTCGGAGATCGAAGAAGAAACGCCCTATAATACCTACCAGATCGATGGCCTGCCCCCCACGCCGATCGCTAATCCGGGTGTGGATGCCCTAAACGCCGTCGCCAATCCCGACAGCCATGATTATCTCTATTTCGTGGCCAAGGGCGCCTCGCCGCGCGAGGGCCACGTGTTCGCCGAGACCTATCCCGAGCATCAGGAAAACGTCGCGCGCTATCGCGAAGCCGAAGCGCAAGCTGCCGCCCAGGCGGAAGCGGAAGAAGCTCGTCAGGCACTGGAGCAGCAGGAAGCCGGAGACGCTCCGGCACCCGCCGCAAACTAGGCCAACACGCGGCGATTGCGGTGAGCCAAGCCCCCTCAGGCTTGACCTCTTGATGGCGATGCAGCAACAACGCCCCATATGCAGATCACCCAAGGGGAACAGCTGATGGAACTACAGCGCCGCGGCGTCATGCTGGTGATCGCCTCGCCTTCGGGCGCTGGCAAGTCCTCGATCTCGCGGTCGCTGTTTCAGCAGGATCCCAATATCGGCCTGTCGGTTTCGGTTACCACACGATCCCGTCGCACCGATGAGGTGGAGGGCACGCACTACTATTTTGTCGACATCCCGACCTTTAACCGCATGAAGGCCGACGGCGAACTGCTCGAATGGGCGCAAGTGCACGACAACTTCTACGGCACGCCGCGCGCCAAGGTCGAAGAGCAACTGGCGGCGGGCAAGGACATCCTGTTCGACGTCGACTATCAGGGCACGCTGCAGCTCTATGAAAAAAGCCGCAAGGACATGGTGACGGTGTTCATCCTGCCCCCCACCATCCGCGAGCTGCGCGCGCGGCTGGAGCGACGCGCGCAGGACAGCGTTGGCACGATCGAGAAACGGCTGCGCAACGCCAAGGTCGAGATGCAGCATTACGGCGAATACGACTACATCATCATCAATGAAGACCTTGAGGCGTCCACGCAAAAGGTTCGCTCCATCCTTGCTGCGGCCCGCCTGGAGCGGGATCGTCTTGGGCAGTTGAGCAATTTCGTCAAGGACTTGCAGAACCAGATCGATTCTCTTTGAGAAGGTGAGCGCAGAGCTGTTGGATGAGCAGCGACCAGCCCACTGTTATTCGTCGCGGCACGCCGGCCTTTCGCCGCGCCAATGCCGCATTCTTCCTGTCGGCCTTCGCTATCTTCGCGTCGCTTTATTCGGTGCAGCCGCTGCTGCCGATCTTTGCCAGCGAGTTCACACTGGACGCTGGCGCAGCTTCCCTGGCGCTCTCTGCCACGACGGGCACGCTGGCTGTTTCGCTGCTTCTGGCGTCCTGGATCGCGGATCGGCTAGGTCGCAAGACGCTGATGATCTGGGCCATCCTGCTCACCGCCGCGCTGGGGCTTGTCCTGCCCCTGGCGCCGGACTGGACCGCATTGATTGCCATCCGCACCGCGATGGGACTGTCACTGTCGGGTCTGCCCGCGGTTGCCATGGTTTACCTTGCCGAGGAGATGGACCCCGAGGCGCTGGGCTCCTCCATGGGCCTTTATATCGGGGGCACCGCCATCGGCGGCATGGCGGGAAGGCTCCTGTCAGGTGTGCTCGCCGACTGGATCGGCTGGCGCCCCGCATTGCTGGTGCTGGGCGTGGCGATCGCCGTCGCGGCGCTGCTCGTAGTGTTTCTGCTGCCCACGCCGCGTAATTCAGCCCGCACCCGGCTATCGCCACCCCAGTTTATGCGCCTTGTGCAGGCGCAGTTCCGCGACTCTGGTCTGCCCTGGCTGTTTGCTTCAGCCTTTCTGCTGATGGGCAGCTTCGTGACGCTCTACAACTATGCCGGATTTCGCCTGGCTTTGCCGCCGTTCGATCTCAGCCATTCGGCCATCGCGGCGATCTTTGTGGTTTATCTGTTGGGCAGCATCAGTTCCACCTGGGCCGGCGGCCTTGCGCAGCGCCTCGGCCGGCGCAAGGTGTATTGGGCGACCGTGCTTACCATGACCGTTGGCGTGTTCCTCACCGCCATCCCCTCGACACCCGTGATCATTGCTGGCCTTGCCATTGCGACGGTGGGTTACTTTGCCGCCCATGGCATTGCC
>CAKTFF010000056.1 GCA_934553185.1 uncultured Devosia sp. | reverse complement strand
CCCCCCGGCGCAGCCAGGCCGGCAAACACATCCAGCGCTGCCGTCATCGATGCTGTATTGGCGTTGAAGCTCTCGTCTACCAGCAGCAGCGGCTTGTCGGCCGATCCGAGAAAGCTGCGCCCCCCCCGCCCCGGCTGCGCCCCAAACCCGGCCAGCGCCTCGAGTGCCACCTGAGGCTCGACGCCTGCCAGCAACCCCACCGCCAGCGCCGCAGTGGCGTTGAACAGCATGTGCCGCCCGGGCACGGCCAGCACCAGTGCGTAGCGGTCTTTGCCGTGAATGACAGTGGCAAAACCATGATCGGCAGCGGTCTCGATATCAACGATGCGGAAATCGGCGCCCTCCGCCTCGCCATAGGTCAGCACCCGGCCAACGCCTGCAGCGCGCGCCTCCTCCAGCAAGACGCCCAGCTGCGCGTGGTCGGCATTGAGCAGCGCCGTTCCGCCCGGTTCGAGCCCAGCAAATATCTCGGCCTTGGCCCGGGCGATCCCGTCCAGTGTACCGAAGGCCTCAAGATGGGCGGCCGCGACCGTGGTGATCACCGCAATATGGGGCCGCACCATTTGCGACAGCGGCCGGATTTCGTCGGGCGCATTCATGCCCATTTCGAAAACGCCAAACTGCGCCTCCTGGGGAAACCGCGCCAGCATCAGCGGCACGCCCCAATGGTTGTTGAAGCTTCTAATCGAGGCATGGGTCTGCCCGGCCGCTTCCAGCACCACGCGAATGGCTTCCTTGGTCGTGGTCTTGCCCACGCTGCCCGTCACACCGATCACCGTAGCTTGGCTGCGTGCGCGCGCCGCGCGACCGATGTCGGCCATGGCCACAAGCGGATCCGCCACGACGATCCGTCCGGGCCCTTCGCCCTGGCTGACCAGCGCCGCCACCGCGCCGTTGCCGAGCGCCGTATCCACGAAATCATGCCCATCAAACCGGTCACCCTTGATCGCGACAAACAGCGCATCTGGGCCGATCTCGCGAGAGTCGATGGATACAGAGTTAATCGGCGTAATGGGATCAAGCGACGAGCGCCCGCCGGTGGCAACAAGGATAGAGCCGATGGTGTGGAGGGGATTGGTCATCAATAGCGTCCGCGAACTGGATGCAGCCCCTCCCCCTTGAGGGCGGAGCCTGGGAGGGGGTGTCGAGAGCCCCTGGCTCGGTGCAACCCGCCCGCCATACCAGCCCTCCCCGCAAGGGGAAGCAAGTCTGCTCGAGTGTGCCGCACGGCTCTATCCCCCGATCGCCTCGGCCACAGCCTGATGGTCGGAGAAGTGGTGCTTGGTGGTTCCAATGATCTGGTAGTCTTCGTGGCCCTTCCCGGCAACCAGCAACACGTCCCCTGGCTGCAAACCCTTGACGGCCTCGGTGATGGCCGTCTTGCGGTCGGCAATCTCGGTGGCGCCCGCCGCCTCGGCCATGATCTGGGCCCGTATTGTCGCCGCGTCTTCGGTGCGCGGATTGTCGTCGGTGACGATCACCACATCGGCAAGCGCGCTGGCAATTGCGCCCATTTGCGGGCGCTTGCCCTTGTCGCGATCCCCGCCGCAGCCAAACACCACCACCAGCCGCCCCTTGGCATAGGGCCGCAGCGATTCAAGCGCCTTTTTCAGAGCGTCGGGCGTGTGCGAGTAATCGACGAACACCGCCGAGCCACCCTGCTCGGCCACCAGTTCAAGCCGCCCCTTGGCGCCAGTCAACTCGCTCAGCGCTGCAAAGGCATGCGCCTTGTCCACGCCGCTCGACATGGCCAGCGCAGCCGCCACAATGGCATTGCTGACCTGGAACTCTCCGGTGAGCGGCAGGTGAAAACTCAGCTTCTCACCGATATGGCGCACTTCCACACGCTGCCCATAGCCTTCGGGCTGGATCGACAGAACCTCGATATAGGCCCCTTCCCGTCCCACCGTCAGCAAGGTGGCACTGGCACCAAGCGCCGCAAACATGAACGGCTCGTATTCGGGGTCATCGACATTGACCACCGCCGCCCCGCCATCCACCAGAAGATCGGTGAATAGCCGCAGCTTGGCATTGCGGTATTCATCCATGTCCTTGTGGTAGTCGAGGTGGTCGCGAGAAAGATTGGTGAAGGCCACGGCCTCGAAATGCATCCCATCCAGCCGCCGCTGATCGAGCCCATGGCTGGATGCTTCCAGCGCCACATGGTCGATCCCCTGCGCCTTGAGCGCCCGCATCGATTGGTGGAGCGTGCGCGAATCCGGCGTCGTCAGCGAACCCTCGATATGGCGCGTCGCCGTGTCGACGCCCAGCGTGCCCACGCTTGCGCCGGCAATACCGGCATAAGTCCAGATCTGGCGCACAAAGGACGCGACCGAGGTCTTGCCATTGGTGCCGGTCACCGCCACCGTGATCTCCGGCTGCGGCTCGAAAATGCGGGAAGCCGCCCGCGCGTAGGACGCGCGCACATCCTTGACGATGATCACCGGCACGCCAGGATCACCCACCGGCGCAATATCGCTGATCACTGCCAGTGCCCCGCGCCGCACCGCGTCAGGGACGAACTGGTTGCCATGCACATTGTGCCCCGGTAGCGCAAAAAAGATGTCGCCCGGCTCGATCCGCCGTGAATCCGAATTAAGCCCGAAAATAGCGCCTAGCCCCTTTTTGGGACGGGCGCCGGAGCCTTCAAGCAGTTGTGTGACGCTGAGTGGCACGGGGAAATCCTTCTCGGATCAAAAGAAGTGCGACTCGCCACCGCCCTGCAATTGGGGCGGAACGAGGGTTTCGTCGAGCAGCGGCGAAAAGTCCGGTGCAATGCCCAGCATCGGCGCCACGCGCTGGACGATGCGGCCGGTGACCATGCCGGCATTGAACCCGGCCGTAGTGCCGAAAGTTGGGCCTTCCGATTTGGGCTCGTCCACCATGATCACCATGGCATAGCGAGGATTCTCCAGCGGAAAGGCCGAGCCAAAGAAGTTGGTGACCTTGCTCGACGAATAGCGGCCATCCACCACCTTTTCAGCAGTCCCCGTCTTGCCCCCGACGCGATAGCCAAGCGCCAGCTTGTTCATATAGGAGCCCGACCCGCCCGAGCCGATGGCGTTCAGCCGCATCAGATAGCGTATTTCCTGACTGGTGGACGGCTTCAGCACCGGCCGATACAGCGCCTGCGCTTCAGTCAAAGGACGCTTGTAGAGCGTGGGCGCAATGTAGTTGCCCCCATTCACGAAGGCCGCATAGGCCGTGACCATATGGAGGGGCGAAACGGACAGGCCATGGCCGAACGACGCAGTCGCGGCACCCACTTCGGAGAATTCCTTGGGCACCGATGGCAGGCGCATTTCGGGCAGTTCGAACGGCACGCGCTGGTCAAACCCCATCGTGCTGAGGAACGAGCGATAGTTCTCCTTGCCCATCGCCTGCATGATGCGGATCGTGCCAATATTGGAGGAATACTTGTAAACCTCTGGCAGGCTGAGAACGCGGTGCTTGCCGTGGAAATCGTCGATGGTGAACCGGCCGAAGCGCACGCCATAGCGGGCGTCGAACTGGTCGGTGATCCGCACGGACCCACTGTCGAGCGCCCCCGCCATCGTCACCGTCTTGAAGATCGAGCCCGGCTCGAAGATGCCGGCGGTGATGCGGTTGAAACTGTCCTTGACCAGCGCCGAAGCGGGATCGTTCGGATCGAAATCTGGCACCGATGCCAGAGCGATGATCTCGCCAGTAGTGATGTCCATCATCACGCCCGCCGCCGCGATCGCCTGGTAGCGCGTCATGGCATCCACCACCTGCTCGTGCATCACATGCTGCACGCGCATGTCGACGCTGAGCTCCACCGGCGCCAGGGCGTTGCCGCGCGCCAAACCCAGCTCCTGCAACAGCGCCACGGCTTCGCCATCCATGTGCCGCTCGATGCCGGCAATGCCCTGGTTGTCGATATTGGTGGAGCCAAGAATATGGCTGGCTTCGCTCATGCCCGGATAGAAGCGCTTGGATTCCGTGATGAAGTCGATGCCGGGGATGCCCAGCCGCATCACCTTTTCCTGGATGGCGGGCGAAAGCTCACGCTGCACCCATACGAACCCTTTGTCACCACTCAGGCGGTTGCGCAGCCACTCCTCGCTGAGGTCGGGCAGCACAGTGCGCAACTTCTGCACGGCCTCTTCCACGTCGATGATGCGGCGCGGTTCGGCAAAAAGCGACGGCACGCGGATATCGACAGCCATTTCAAGGCCGTTGCGATCGAGGATCGGCGGCCGCGTCGCCGTGATGACGTCGCGCGCCTGCCCTTCGATGGTGGAGTCCGTTTCCACAAATCCGAGCTGAACCAGCCGCCCGCCCACCATAGTGAAACCGAGCACCATCGCCACCACCATCCAGCGAATACGCGCCCGTGTCAGGTTGCCGCGCGCCTTGCGGGCGCCGTCCAGCGCAATGGTCGAGCCAAGGTCCTCGGAGGTGATGGCCATTATTCTATGCCTTCCAGTTCCAGGATCGCGTCGATGGGGTCGACGCCCGCAGCCAGCGACTCGAATAGGGCGTCCATCGCCAGGCTATTGGGTTTGGCCGGACGCATTGGCAGGTCGGCGAAGGATCCGAACTGCTCCTGCTTGACCGGTGCGATCGCCAACGCGAATTCATGCCGCTTGACGATTGGCTCGATATGGCCGGGCTGGTTGAGCACGGCCTCGTCGGCCTTGAGCAGCGATAATTGCCCTTCCTGACTCGCAATCTGTGCAACCAGCGCCGTGCGTTCGCCCGCCGTGTTCTCGATGGAAAATTTCAGCGCATAAACGCCGGACAGCATGACCACGCTGATAAGGATGAGGATGATATTGATGTTGCGGATCATGCCTCACCCCTCACCTGAGGAACGCCAAGTCCTTCGAGGCGAACCGGCCGCGCCGGCGCATCGGAACGGCTCGCCGCCCGCAGAATGGCCGAGCGTGCCCGCGGATTGCCGGCAAGCTCGCCTTCGCCTGGTTTACGGGCTTTCGCCACCTCCACCCAGCGACGGGCCTCACTTTCCACTTGCGGCAGGTGGCGCGACTGCGCCGGACCACCTTTGTCGGGATCAAAGAAGCGTTTGACGATCCGATCTTCCAGCGAATGAAATGTCACCACCGCCAGCTTGCCGCCCTCGACCAGCAGGCGCTCAGCCGCAAACAATGCCTCCACCAGCTGGTCGAATTCGCCGTTGACGGCAATGCGTAGTGCCTGGAACGAGCGCGTTGCCGGATGGGCATCGCCCGGTTTGCGGCCAATCGCCTTTTCAATGATCCGTGCGAGTTCCAGCGTCGTCTGGATCGGCGCGTTTTCGCGCGCCTGAACGATGAACTGCGCGATGCGGCGCGACTTGCGCTCCTCACCGAAGGCAAACAGAAGATTGGCCAGCGGCTCGGCATCGAGCGTGTTGACGAGGTCGGCGGCGCTCTGCCCTTCCGGGCTCATGCGCATATCGAGCGGACCCTCGCGCATAAAAGAAAAGCCGCGCTCGGCTTGGTCGAGCTGCATGGAGGAGACGCCGATATCGAGCACCACGCCCGCAATCGGCCCGTGATCCTTCGCCAGCGTATCAAGGTTTGAAAACGTGCCCTGAACAAAGATCAGCCGCTCGTCGAATTCGGCCATCAGCGCATCGGCAAAAGGCTTGACGCTTGGGTCCCGATCGATGGCGACGACGATTGCGCCCGCCTCAAGCAGGGCACGCGAATACCCGCCCGCGCCGAATGTGCCATCGACGATGCGTTTACCCGCAAGCGGCCCAAGCGCTTCCAGCACTTCGTGGAGCAGCACGGGAACATGCGGACCAGTATCGGGGCTCGTTTCGGGCAGGGAACGCTTGCCCATGAGAAAACCTTGCTCCATGCCGGCTCAACTGCCGGCCCTCGACTTGGGGCCACCTTGCATCGGGAGGCTTAAGATTTTGTTTCCCATGACAAGTCCGCAGCCCCATTTCCACACGCCCGATGCGCCGCTCCGGCCCGGAGACTAAAGCATTTGAGCCGCGATCTTCACTTTTGCATATTGCGACAGTGTGGGTTCTAGGCCATGAACGACACTGTTTCCGAGGACAAATCAGTGCCGATTTCCAGCAATGTGTTCGTGCGATCAACGACGCTTCTGCTGGCCATTGCCTTTGTGGCTCTGGCCAGCATCGTGGGCACGACCATGTGGTTGGTGGAAACCAACAATTATTGGTTCAACGAAACCACCGCAGCGCGCGTGGCTCGTGCCGTCACTGTCAATGTTCGCAATGCCCTTCAGGAAGCGGAGTCCAGCCAGCGCGGCTATCTGTTGACGCTCGACGAAAGCTATCTGGCTCCCTACGAAGCCGCTCTGCCCGAGATTCCGGGCTTCCTTGACCGTCTTGAAGAGGTCCTGCGCCCCTACCCCGAAGGCGACGGCGTTGCCGACGTGCTGCGGGCAAATACCGCGGTCAAGCTTGGTGAAATGGCCGAAACCATCACTTTGGCACGCGAAGGCCGGGTCGACGAAGCACTTGAAATCGTCCGCACCGATCGTGGCAAGGAAGAGATGGACGAAAGCCGTCTTTACTTCACCGGCATCATCGATGCAGCCGACCAGCGGACCCTTGAAGGGCTGGAAAATCAGCGCAATGGCACCACCGCCCTGCGCTGGGTGACCATTATCGGCGCCTTTGTTATCCTTGCCGTGGTTGCCGGTGCGGTCTGGGCGGTGCTGACCTATACGCGCGAACTGGCCTTCGCCCGCCGTGAAGTGGACGAAGCCAACGCTGGCCTTGAGCAGCGTGTGCGCGAACGAACGTTTGATCTTGGCCGGGCCAACGAGGAAATCCAGCGTTTCGCTTACATCGTGACGCACGACCTGCGCGCGCCCCTGGTCAACATTATGGGCTTCACCAGCGAGCTCGAAACCAGTGTGGGCGAACTCTCGCGCTACATGAAGGACAAGCCCGACAACACCGATCCGGCCTTTGCCGACGCGAAGCTGGCGGCCACCGAAGACCTGCCCGAGGCGATCACCTTCATCCGCGCCGCAACCCGCAAGATGGACGGGTTGATCAACGCCATTCTCAAGATCTCGCGCGAAGGCCGCCGCCAGCTCAAGCCCGAATCGATGGACCTGGCCGAAGTCGCCCAGGCAACCCTCAACAGTGTGCAGCACCAGATCGTGGAAAGCGGCGGCGCTGCCGAGGTCGACATCAAGATTCCGCGCATCGTCTCGGACCGCCTCTCGCTCGAGCAGGTGCTGGGAAACCTCCTCGACAACGCCATCAAGTACCAGCAGCCCGGTCGCGCGCTCAATGTCGCAGTGCGGGCACGCCCGCTTTCGGGTAATCGCATCGAGATCGAGGTCGAGGACAATGGGCGCGGCATCGCCGCCAGCGACCATGAACGTGTTTTCGAGCTGTTCCGCCGCGCCGGTGTCCAGACCCAGCCGGGCGAAGGCATCGGCCTGGCTCATGTTCGCACCATGGTGCGCAGCCTGGGCGGCGATATCACCCTGCGCTCCGAACTGGGCGTAGGCACCACCTTCATCGTTACTTTGCCGCGTGATCTGCGCAGCTATCTTGGGAGCCAGAAGGCATGAACGACGCCCGACCCGTCACCATTATCATGATCGAGGACGACGAGGGCCATGCCCGTCTGATCGAAAAGAACATCCGCCGCGCCGGTGTTTCCAATCAGATCGTGCCCTTCACCAACGGTACCGAGGCCCTCGCCTTCTTGATGGGTCCCGACGGCACGGGTGAAGTCAACAAGGGCCGGCAGTTGCTGGTTCTCCTTGACCTTAACCTGCCCGACATGACCGGCGTCGACATCCTCGAAAAGGTCAAAAGCAACGAGCACACCAAGCGCTCGCCCGTCGTGGTTTTGACCACCACCGACGACCAGCGCGAAATCCAGCGTTGCTATGACCTGGGCGCCAATGTCTATATCACCAAGCCTGTGGACTATGATGGCTTCGCCAACGCGATCCGCCAGCTTGGCTTGTTCTTCTCGGTGATGCAGGTTCCGGAAACCGACTGACAATGCCCCTACGGACGCCCAAGGTCCTTTATATCGACGATGACGCAGGCCTCGCCCGACTGGTGCAGAAGGCGCTGGAGCGGCGTGGCTATGTTGTGTCTTTCGCCGCTACCGGCGAGGAAGGCATTGCGCGCATCCGGCAGGGCGGCATCGACGTCGTCGGGCTCGACCACTACCTTCCCGACGGCACCGGACTTGATGTCCTGGGCGATATGGCGGGGCTGCCCGATGCCCCGGCTGTGGTCTATGTCACCGGTACGGTGGAAACAGCCGTTGCCGTCGCCGCCCTCAAGGCCGGTGCCGCCGACTACGTGCTCAAGACCGTCAACGAAGACTTCATCGAACTGCTTTGCACCGCGATAGCGCATGCGGTCGACGTGCTGCGCCTCAATCGGGCCAAGGCCACGGCAGAGCAGGAAATGCGCGAAGCGCGCGAGCGGGCTGAAATTCTCCTGGGCGAAGTCAATCACCGCGTTGCCAACAGCCTCGCCATGGTCGCCGCCCTTGTGGGCCTACAGGCCAATGCTGTCGACAACGAGGAAGCAAAATCCGCCTTGGCGGAAACACAGGTCCGCATCCAGGCCATTGCCGGAGTCCACCGCCACCTCTACACCGCCGCCGATGCCCGCTCGGTGCAGATCGGCGATTATCTCCAGAGCCTTGCGGCTGAACTCGAAACCACGATGCAAGCCGGCGGCAGCACCGCGCGCATTCGCGTCACGGCTGAAAACATCGCCATTCCCACCGAGAAAGCTGCCTCCATCGGCGTCATCGTCACCGAACTGGTGACCAATGCCATCAAATACGCCTATGCCGGGACCGTTGGCGGCGATGTGCGCATCACGATGTCGCGCACGGAAGGCAATCTCGTCGACCTGTCGGTGGAAGACGACGGCATCGGCTGGGACGGCACCGGCAAGCCGCAAGGCACCGGGCTGGGTAGCCGCATCGTCAAGGCCATGGCTGGGGGCCTGGGCACCCGCCCCACCTACACCGCCACAGGCGCAGGCACCCGCGTCAGCCTGCAGTTTCAGACCTGATCTAGCGACCCGTAGCGCCCGACCACCTAATGCACCGGCACATAGCGCATGGCGACCGCGCCTGCCTTGAACTCCCGCTGCTCGACTAGACGAAGGTCGACATGCCCTGCCAGCCCCTGCAACAGGGTTGGCCCGTGCCCGACAATGCGCGGATACACCACGAATTCATACTCGTCGATCAGCCCGAGCCTGGCGAGCGCCAGCGGCAATTGCATGCCACCGACCATGATGCCGCGCCCCTCTTCTGCCTTGAGTTGCCGCACCCGTGTTTCGAGCTCACCGCCGCGAA
>CAKTFF010000055.1 GCA_934553185.1 uncultured Devosia sp. | reverse complement strand
CGGTCGCCTCGATGGAATTGAGGTGACCTACGAAGGTCGCCACAAAGCGGGTGGCGGGCTTGTTGTAGATGTCGTGCGGCGCGCCGAGCTGCTCGATATTGCCCGCATTCATCACCACGATGCGATCGGAGATCGAAAGGGCCTCTTCCTGGTCGTGCGTAACGAAAACAGTGGTGATCCCCAGCTCAAGCTGGATGGCGCGGATCTCCTCACGCAGCGACACGCGGATCTTGGCATCGAGCGCCGAGAGCGGCTCGTCGAGCAGCAGCATGCGCGGACGCGGCGCAATGGCGCGCGCCAAAGCCACACGCTGCTGCTGACCGCCGCTCATTTCATAGGGAAAACGCTTTTCGAAACCGGGCAGGCCGATCAGCCTCAGCATTTCGTCGACCCGGGCGCGCCGCTCCGCGGCCGGCATGCCGGCGATCTTGAGGCCGAAGCCGATATTGTCGCCCACATCAAGGTTGGGAAACAGGGCATAGGCCTGGAACACCATGCCCAGCTTGCGCTGGTTTGGCTTGAGGCGGGTAATGTCCTGCCCGTCGACCAGGATCGTGCCGGAGGTCGGCTGCTCGAATCCAGCAATCATGCGCAGGATCGTGGTTTTGCCGCAGCCGGACGGGCCAAGAAGCGAGATGAATTCGCCCTGCTCGAAGCCGAAGCTGACGCCCTTGACCACCGTGTTGGTGCCAAACGTCTTGGTGAGATTTTGGACTTGGAGGAAGGCGCCCATGGGTCAGTCGGTCCTTGGAGCGGTGCGCGGGGCAAAGCGGCCAAGGACATTGATCATGCCCATGGCGCCCCAGGTGATGATGAAGGAGATCACGGCCAGGGCGGCCGGCTCATAGGCGCGGTTGGTGCCGATGTTAACGAGGTATGGCCCAAAGGCGGGCCGGTTGAGCAGCGAGGCGATGGTGAATTCACCGATGACGATGGCAAAGGTGAGGAAGGCGCCCGACAGAATAGCCACGAGAATGTTGGGCAGGATGATTTGCCCGATGATCTGCACTTGGTTGGCGCCGGCGATCTGCGCCGCTTCGGTGAGCGTGCCGATATCGATCGTGCGCATGCCATTGTCGACGGCGCGATACATATAGGGCAAAGCCAGCGTCACATAGGCGCCGGTGAGGAGAATGTCGGTACCCAGCGCCGAGCCGGTGAAGGGCAGCCAGGACGAGGAATTGTAGAGCCGGATATAGCCATAAACCAGAACCAGCGCCGGGATCACCAGCGGCAGCAGAGTGATGAACTCCATGAACGGCTTCAGCCACGGCATGTGCAGCCGAACGAAATAAACGGCAGGCACGACCACGAGGACGCCGACCACGATGGTCACGAGGCCGATCAATACCGAATAGCCAAAGCTCGCGGCAAAGCCGGGATCGCTGAAGACCGACAGGTAGGCGTCAAAGCTATATTCGCCGCGCCGCATGCGCAGCGAGAACTCGAACGTCGCCAGCAGCGGCACAATGACATAGGCCGCGCCCAGCGCAAAGACGATCCAGGCCCACAGGCGGTTGCGCTTCACTTCATCCACCTTTCGGCCCGCGCGGCGACGAGGAGATAGATGACGTTGGCCAGCGAGGTGATGACGATCATGCCCAAGGCCAGGGCCGCGCCAAGGCCGGGATTCTGCAAGGCATCGCCGCGGATCTGGTTGTAAAGCAGCACGGTAACGATGTTGAGGTTGGAGCCGGTCAGGGCCCAGGCGGTGGCAATAGCACCAAAGGCATTGGCGAACAGAAGCGACAGCGTCCCCAGGAAGGACGGCCAAAGAATGGGCAGGCCGACATAGCGCCAGAACTGCCAGCGCGACGCACCCAGCATCTGCGCGGCCTCGTCCCATTCTTTTTTCAGGCCGTCCACCGCCGGAGCAATCGTCAGCATCATCAGCGGGATCTGGAAATAAAGATAGGTCAGCGTCAGGCCCCAGAAGGAGAGAAGATTGAAGCCCGAGCGATAGATATCCAACCCGAACACGGTTCGAAGTATGATGGTCACGAGGCCAAGCCTGCCCAGTGTGGCGATAAAGGCAAAGGCCAGCGGCACCCCGGCAAAGTTGGACGCAACGCCCGAAAAGGTCATGACGGCGGAGCGCAGAGGGGCAGGGAGGCGCCCACGGATAATGGCCATGACAATGGCAAGGCCGATCAGCGCGCCGAGAAAAGCCGAAGCGCCGGAGATGCGAATGGAGATCCAGTAGGCGGCAAGGATCTGCGGGGTGAACAGGCCGGCGATATTGTCGAGCGTCCAATTGCCTGCCCGGTCGGTGAAGGCGGTGCCAACCAGCGACAGGGTGGGCAGAAACAGGAACATCACCGCGAAGAGGACGAAGGGGGCGATGGCGAGGGCATCCCAGGAGAGGCGGCGGGGCGAGCGTACTGCGTTCGTCACTGTCATATTTGGGCCCTGCTCGGTGACGTCCATACTCACGAGGCTGTCCTCGGGCTTGACCCGAGGACCACTCACAACACGTGCCGGGAGGAGAATGGCCCTCGGATCAAGTCCGAGGGCAGCACAGTGTTTGTGGCGGGAGCGGTGAACAGCTCCCGCAACTTAGACTACTGCACCGAGGCTCCGACCGTGGTGTCCCAGCCGGTGGTGATGGTGGTCTTGTTGGCGTTCTGCTCCTCGATGGAGGGGAACACCGCCTTGGCGTAGTTGTCGGCCGCCGGCAGCTTGGCCATCAGGTCGGCTGGCAGGACACCGGCTTCGCTCATGGCGTTGAAGCGGATCGGGTGGCAATAGCCTTCGAGCCAGCCGAGCTGACCTTCGTCCGAGTAGAGGTATTCCATCCAGAGCTTGGCCGCATTGGGATGGGGCGCATGGGCCGAAATGGCCTGGACATAAACGCCGGCCACAACGCCATCCGAAGGGACCACCACGTCGATGGGTGGGTTGCCGTTGAGGTTGTCGCGCGCGGCCAGAAGGTTGTAGTCCCAGTTGATGGCGATTGGCGTGGTGCCCTGAGCGATGGCAGCGGCTTCAGCGTCCACCGGAACAAAGTTGCCCTTGTCGTTGAGCGCCTTAAAAAATTCGAGGCCAGCCTGGGCGCCAGTGGCGGCGTCGGCACCGGTCGAGAGGCCTGCTGCATAGACCGACAGGATAGCATTGTTGGCGGTACGCGGATCACCAGCCAGAGCGACGGAGTTGGCAAACTCGTCCTTCTGGAGGTCCGCCCACGACGTGGGATTGTCGCCGGTCACGATGTCCTTGTTGATGCCGAAAGCGAGCACACCATAGTAGTCGCCGTACCAGAAGCCTTCTTCGTCCTTAGCATCGGCCGGGATGTCGTCCCAGGTGGAAACCTTGTAGGCCTGCAACAAGCCCTCGTCCTTGGCCTGCGGGCCAAAGGCGAGACCGATGTCGAGCACGTCGGGCGCCTGCGGGCCGGTATTGCCGATATTGGCGCGAACGGCTTCGAGCTCGTCGGCAGAGCCTGCATCGGGGTTGAGTTCGTTGACGGTGATGCCGGGATACTTGGCCTTGAAGCTTTCGATCACGCCGCCATAATTGCACCAGGAGTGGGGCAGGGCGATAACGGTGAGCTGGCCCTCCTGCTGGGCGGCAGCATAGAGCGCCTCCATGTCGGCCTGCGCGAAAGCAGGGGCGGCAACGGCGAGAACGGCGAGCATCGACACCGATGCGCCAAGGGTCTTCTTGATGGACATGTTCAGTCTCCCTGAAAAGCGGTTCGATGGCGTCCTTTGCGGACGCAGCGGCGAACCGGGGCAGGCAAGTAGTGGGGCCATATGACAGTGCAATGACGGTCTGCAGAACGGCATGTGACAGCTGTTTATTCGCTGTTTTCAGCCGCCGCTTACTCGTCTGCGCCGACCCTCCCTGGCCCGCTCCGCTGCCCTAGCTGCCCCAGGACAGTGCCCGTTTGTGACAGTTTCGTCCAGATGGCGAAAGTAGCTTGCCACAAGGCTTTTGCGTGCTGCCAACTATGCGCTTTGTGCATCACGAAAACAGTGCATGGTGTTGGCAAGCTTACGTTCTTCAGCTTGACAGCCTAAGGGGGGTCTGGTTGCTATGGTTGTTAAAGCGCTTTAAGAGCAAAGCGCGCTGGCGGGTGCAGACCCGCCGCATCTTTTTTGAACGGGAGGTTGTTGATGAAACTATCGAAATCGTTGCCGGCGCTTCTGCTTGGCGTGTCGCTGGTGGCAACCAGCGCCCAGGCACAGGAGCTGATGTTCCCCAAGGGTGAAGGCGAATTCAGCTGGGATTCGCTCGAAGAATTTGCCGCCGCCCATACCGGTCTTGAAGGCCAGCCGCTCAGCATCTGGAACGCCTGGGCCGAGCCCAGCGACAAGGCTCAGTTCGAAGCTGTTCTGGCATACTTCGTCGATGCCACCGGCATCGACGTGCAGAACGGCTCGTCCAAGAACTACGAAGAGCAGGCCCGCATCGATATCGCTGCCGGCAGCCCGGCCAATGTCACCATTCTGCCGCAGCCCGGCCTTCTGGCCGATTTCGCCGCACAGGGTGCACTGACCGATCTGGGCGAAGAGACCACGACCTGGCTCACCGAAAACTACAGCGCCGGCGACTCCTGGGCAGCCCTGGGCCAGTATGAAGGCCAGGACGGCACCACCGCACAATATGCCTTCCCCTATAAGCAGGAAGTGAAGTCGCTGGTCTGGTACTCCCCGGACAACTTCGCCGAAATGGGCTATGAAGTTCCCGAGACCTTCGAGGATCTCGTTGCGCTTCAGGACCAGATCGTTGCCGATGGCGGCACGCCCTGGTGCATCGGGCTTGAGTCGGGCGGCGCCACCGGCTGGCCGGCCACCGACTGGATCGAAGACATCCTGCTGCGCACGCAGCCGCCTGAAGTTTATGACGGCTGGGTCGACAACTCGATCCCGTTCAACGATCCGCGCATCGTGGAAGCCATCGAGCTGTTCGGCTCGATTGCCAAGAACGAAGACATGGTTGCCGGTGGCGTTGCCGCGGTAACGACCACGGCGTTTGGCGACAGCCCGGCAGGCCTCTTTGCCGTGCCGCCGCAGTGCTACCTCCATCGCCAGGCGTCGTTTATCCCCGGCTTCTTCCCGGAAGGATCGGAAGCAGGGGTCGATTACGACTTCTTCTACCTGCCCCCTTATGCCTCCAAGGACCTCGGCAATCCGGTGCTCGGCTCGGGCAACCTTGCCGCCATCACCAAGGATTCCCCGACCGCTCGCGCGTTTATCGACTTCCTCAAGACCCCGCTGGCCCATGAGATCTGGATGGCGCAGGAAAACGGCTCGTTCCTGACCGCTTACTCGGGCGTCAATGTCGATCTCTACAACAGCGATGCCAACCGTGCGCTGGGCGACATCCTGCTCAATGCAACGACCTTCCGTTTCGACGGCTCGGACCTGATGCCAGGCGCCATTGGTGCCGGCGCGTTCTGGACCGGCATGGTGGACTTCGTAAACGGCAAGTCTGCGCAGGAAGCTGCCGACCAGATCCAGGCCGCTTGGGACAACCTTTAAGCAAACCGAACCCGGTGCCTCGCGCACCGGGTTCATTTCCGGCATGCCGCGGCCGGAGAAAAACTGACAAGAAGCGGTGTGGGGGGAGAAGGCTATGTTCCCGCAAATTTTGGGAGCTGCGACGGCGGTCGTCGTCGCGCTGGCGGTCTGCGGTGCTTATTTCTGGGGCACCAACTGGTTGCTCGACAAGTGGCTTGCGCCAAATGCCTCCATGCCGAGCGAGATGGTGACGCGCCGGGATCGGCAGCGCTCCTCGATCCGGCCCTGGCTGTTTGTTGGCCCGGCCATGCTGTTCCTGACCGTCTACCTCGTTTACCCCGTATTCGAGACCCTGCGGCTGTCGCTGTTTGATCGCTTCGGTCAGAACTTCGTCGGCTTTGCCAACTATGCCTGGGCGTTCAACGACGCCACTTTCTGGCAATCGGCGCTCAACAACATCGCCTGGCTGTTGATCGTGCCACTGTTTTCGACGGCTTTGGGGCTGATTGTTGCGGTGCTTGCCGACCGGCTCTGGTGGGGCAATATCGCCAAGTCCCTGATCTTCATGCCGATGGCGATCTCGTTTGTCGGCGCCTCTGTGATCTGGAAGTTCATCTATACCTATCGCGGACCGGGCATAGAGCAGATCGGTGTGTTGAACGCCGTCGCCACCGGCATGGGTTTTGCGCCCCAGGCGTGGATGACCATTCCGCTGCTCAATTCCGTCCTCCTGATGATCATCCTGATCTGGATCCAGACCGGCTTTGCCATGGTGATCCTGTCGGCAGCGCTTCGCGGTATTCCGGAAGAAACCCTGGAAGCGGCGCGGATCGATGGCGCCAGCGACATCCGCATCTTCTTCGACATCATGATCCCCCAGATCTGGGGCACGCTGATCGTTGTCTGGACGACTATCACCATCACCGTGCTCAAGGTCTTCGACATCGTTTACGCAATGACCAATGGCGAGTTCCAGACGCAGGTTCTGGCTAACCTCATGTATCGCTGGATGTTCATTTCCGGCGATTACGGGCGTGGCTCGACCATTGCGGTGATCCTGATGCTGGCCGTCTTGCCGATCATGATCTGGAATATTCGTCAGGCCAATGCCGAGCAGGGGACGCGCTGATGACCACGTTGGACGAAACCACTGCACCATTGGTTCGCGGCGCCCAATTGCCGGAGCGCCGCAGCCGGTTTGGGCGGATCAAGCCGGGTCGGCTGGCTGCGCATCTGGCGCTGCTGTTTTTTGTGGCGCTCTGGACTTTTCCCACCGTCGGCCTGCTCGTGTCGTCGGTGCGCGACAAGGATCAGCTGGCCGTCTCGGGCTGGTGGACGGCGCTGACCGACTCCACCATTCAGTCCGCCGCCCGCGTCGGCCGCGCCTCCGAACAGATCGAGGAAGGCGGCGCATACCTGATCCGCGGCGACCTGCTGGACGAAGGCAGCGGGCAGGAGGTGCAGACCTATGGCATCACCAATGCGACGCTCAACGATACGGCGGCCGGCCAACCGGTGACCATGCGCGATGGCGGCGAGCTGACCATCCAGCCGGACGGCAGCTATGAATGGAGGTCCGATGCCGAGTTCACCTTCACTGGCGCGCCACGCGTGTATCTGGTGCTGGGAAGCCCGCCCCGCTTCACGCTCGATAACTATGTAGCAGTGCTGCAGGCTGAGGGGATTTCGCAGTCTTTCATCAACTCCATTGCCGTGGCGATCCCCTCCACCATCATCCCGATCATGATCGCGGCCTTTGCCGCCTATGCGCTGGCCTGGATGACCTTTCCGGGCCGAGGCGTGATCGTTGCCGTGGTGGTTGGCCTGCTTGTTGTGCCGCTGCAGATGTCGCTAATCCCGCTGTTGCGAATGTATAACGGCATTGCTGGGTTCTTTGAGGCGGACAGCAAGGGATATCTGGGCGTCTGGCTCGCTCATACCGCCTTTGGCCTGCCGCTCGCCATTTACCTCTTGCGCAACTACATGGCCGGGCTGCCGCGCGAAATCATGGAGTCGGCACGCATCGACGGGGCGTCGCACTTCCAAATTTTTACCGGCATGGTTTTGCCGTTAAGTTTTCCAGCGCTCGCATCCTTTGCCATTTTCCAGTTTCTCTGGATCTGGAATGACCTGCTTGTCGCTCTGGTGTTTCTTGGAGCGCAGAACGACAAGATGGTGTTGACCGCGCGCTTGGTGAACCTTCTTGGCACACGCGGTGACAACTGGGAATTGCTGACGGCTGGCGCCTTTATCTCGATCATCGTGCCGCTGATCGTTTTCTTTGCACTGCAACGCTATTTTGTGCGCGGCCTGCTGGCCGGCTCGGTAAAGTAAGGGGGACAGTTTATGTCGCAACTGAAACTGACCAACCTCTCCAAGCGCTATGGCGCCGTCGAGATCCTCAAGAACATCAACCTCGATATCCGGTCGGGTGAGTTCATGGTGTTTGTCGGCCCCTCGGGCTGCGGAAAATCGACACTCCTGCGCTGCATCGCCGGCCTTGAGGAAATCACCGCAGGCACGCTCGAGATCGATGGCGCTGTGGTCAACGAGCGGGCGCCATCGCGGCGCGGCATCGCCATGGTGTTCCAGTCTTATGCGCTTTATCCGCATATGACCGTCTACGACAACATGGCCTATGCGCTTAAACTGCAGAACCTGCCCAAGGACGAAATCCGGCGCAAGGTGGAGTTGGCTGCCAATACGCTGCAGTTGACCAAGTATCTCGATCGTCTGCCCAAGCAGTTGTCCGGCGGCCAGCGCCAGCGTGTCGCCATCGGGCGCGCCATCGTGCGAGATCCGAAGGTGTTTTTGTTCGACGAGCCCTTGTCGAACCTGGATGCCGCACTGCGCGTACAGACGCGCATCGAGATCGCCAAGCTGCATGAGCGCATGGACAACGTCACCATGATCTATGTGACGCATGACCAGGTGGAAGCCATGACGCTGGCCGACCGCATCTGCGTGTTGCGCGATGGCGTGATCGAGCAGGTGGGCACGCCCATGGAGCTCTATGAGCAGCCCAATTCCTTGTTCGTCGCCGGGTTCATCGGCTCACCCAAGATGAATTTCATCACCGGCGCGCCGGCGGCCCAGTTCAACACGCATACGCTCGGCATTCGCGCCGAACATATCGACATCGTTCAAACGGGCGGCACCTGGACAGGCACGGTGATCCACACCGAAAATCTGGGCGCCGACTCCTACGTCTATCTCGAAATGGGAACCGAAGAGCCGGTTGTCGTGCGTCTTGACGGCACCAATCGCTTCAAGAGCGGCGACGTCGTGCATATCACACCCATGGCAGACAAGGTTCATTGTTTCGACGCGGCAGGTAAGCCGGTGCGCTAAGGCCGGCCCGTACGCGTTCAGAGTCGCCACGTCGATCCTTTGTCGTGTCAACCGCAGCAGAGCGGGAAGCTCCCTTCGAAACGGAGGGGATATTGGCCGAGGCCGAAATGGCGCAGATAGATCAGGAAGGATCCCTGCCTTCCTGCCGCCTCATCAAATGGAGCTAACCCATGCCGATCCGCACCCTGATCTGGGGCGAAAACGTCCACGAGCAGAAGAACAAGATCGTTGCCGATAACTACCCCAACGGCATGCACAACCAGATTGCCGCGCTGCTGTCGAGCGACAGCAACATCGTCACCAAGACCACGACGCTGCAGGAGCCCGAGCATGGCTGCACCGTCGAGGCTTTGGCAGAAACCGATGTTCTGGTCTGGTGGGGTCATGCGGCCCATGGTCAGGTCGAGGATGAGATTGTCGAGCGCATCGCCAAGCGCGTCTGGGAAGGCATGGGGATGATCGTCCTCCATTCCGGGCACTTCTCCAAGATCTTCAAGCGCCTGATGGGGTCGCCGTGTGGCCTTCACTGGCGCGAGGCGGGTGAGCGGGAGCGACTTTGGGTCACCAATCCCGGCCACCCGATCG
>CAKTFF010000054.1 GCA_934553185.1 uncultured Devosia sp. | reverse complement strand
CGGCGCGCCGTAGGTTGCCGTCACATCGTCCACCAGCTTGGCTCCGGTGACGCTGTTGTAGTAGGCCTGCAACGTCACCCAGCTCTTATCCATCGGCCCGCCCGCAACAGCGATCGTATGTCCCTTGAGGTCCTCGACCTTGGTGATGTCGCTGCCTTCCGGCACCATGAGCCCACCCACAGCGCGGGAATGGGGCACCATGGTGACCTTGTTGCCTTCACCGCGCTGCATGGTCACCCACACGAAGTCGGATAGGATAACGTCCACTTCGCCGGCCTGGAGGGCGATCTGACCAGCCGGGCCGTCGGCGAGCGGCCGCACATCGAGCGTAAGCCCGTGCTTCTTGTCGAGACCAAGTGATTTGATGGTCTCGATTTCCCACTGCACCGTGCCCGATTCCTGCACACCCACCACCAGCGACTTGACGTCGCCATGCTGGGCCCAGGCTGGCGTGGAAAGCAGGACGGCCACAGCGGCCGCCATCAATGTTGCAAAAAGGCGCATCGCCCTCTCCATAGAGTTTGGTGCCTATCGCTAGCATTCCACTCCATCGGCGAACGCAATGTTACTTATTGAAAGGGTGGCGTTGCGATAATGGACCACCAGCGCCCAAACTGCTGCAAGCAAATAGAATTTGGCGGAACAACCGCCGCAGGAGGAAGCATGCACAGGCTGAAGTCCATCTGGGGAGCACTGATACTGCTTGGAGCGGCCGCCCTGCCATCCCAAGCAGAAGGCAATCTGGCTGCCAATGCCACGCGGCTTCCCGATCTCACCATCGATAGTGAAGCGCTGACCTTTTCCGAAAACAGCTTCGAACTCGAAACCGGCAAATATTATCGCCTCCGCATCGTCCACGATGGCGGCGAGGAACTCGCCATTGTCGCCCCCGAGCTGTTCCGCAACTCCTGGATCAACCAGGTCATCATCAACGATCTCGAAATCACGCCTTATGGCCTCTACAGCGTCGAGTTCGACGATGAGGGCACGGTCGATGTCTGGTTCGTGCCCATCCGCCCGGGCGAATACCGGTTCTGGGCCGACGGCTACGAGGATCGTGGCCTGAGCGGCACGTTTGCGGTGAAGTGATGATCAAGCACACACTGTCTGCTGCCCTTGCCGCGCTCTGCTTCAGCCTCTCTGCCAGCGCGGCAAGCGCCGCGGGCACGGGCCTCATCTTTGTGTCCAACGAAAAAAGCCACGAAGTGGTGGTGCTCGATCCCAGCTACCAGATCGTCAAGCGCATAGAAACGTCGCGCCGTCCGCGTGACATGCACTTCAATTCCGACAAGACCCTGCTCTATGTCGCCTGCGGTGATGACGACATCATCGACGTGATCGATGTCGCGACGCTTGAAGTCGTGGACAACATCCCGACCGGTCCCAGCCCGGAAGTCTTCGCCTTCTCGCCAGACGAGTCGCAGATGTTCGTGTCCAACGAGGAAGACTCCCGCCTCGAGGTCATCGACATGGAAAGCCGGCTTTCCGTGATGGACATACCCACCGGCGCCGAGCCCGAAGGCGTGCTGGTCATGCCCGATGGCAAGACAGCCTATGTGACCTCCGAAGTGGCGGACATGGTTCACGTCGTTGATGTCGCCAGCGGCGCCGTGACCAAGAACATTCTGGTGGGCACGCGGCCGCGTCGCTTCATCCTGACGCCAGACGGCTCCGAGCTTTGGGTCAGTTGCGAGCTGTCGAGCGAAATCTACATCATCGACACGGCCACCAACGAGATCAAGGGCGACAGCCTGATCTTCGTGCCGCCCGGCTTCCGCGAGGAAGACGTGACCCCCGTCGGCATGGCCGTCACCAAGGACGGGAGCAAGGTCCTGCTCAGCCTGGGCCGCGCTAATCACGTTGCCATCATCGATGGCACCAGCCACGAAGTCCTTCAATACGTGTTGGTCGGCAAGCGGGCCTGGTCAGTGGATCTCTCAGCAGACGAAAGCCAGGCCTTCGTCGCCAATGGCCTGTCTGACGACATAACCGTCATCGACATGGCCAGCATGAGCGCCATCCAGTCCATTCCAGTCGGCCGTGTGCCGCATTCGGTGGTAATCGATGACTAGACGCTGGCTCCTTGCCATCCTGGCTTCATCTCTGGTCACGGCCAACGTCGTTGCCGCTCCCGTGACCATCGGCTATCTCGGCCTCAGCGACGACCCCCGCTATCACCCTGACATAGCCTATACCCGTATCGAACTCGCCCCGGGTGGAAACCCAATTGATGGCGCGACCATGGGCATCGAAGACCTCAAGGTCGTATCCGACGCCGTCGATCAAACGGTCACCCTCGATCACCAGCAAGCACCCGACGGCGCTGCCCTCGTGACCAAGATGAAACAGATGGTCGCGGGGGGCGAAAACTTCATCATTCTTGACCTCCCGGCCGCGCTGGTGGACCAGGTTGCCCAAGCGTCCTCCGATCTCCCCGTGACCTTGGTCAATGCCACGGCATCGGAAGACTTTCTGCGCTCGCGCTGCTATCCCAATCTGGTGCATACCGCCGCATCCGACCGCATGCGCGCCGACGCGCTGGTGCAACTGCTGCGCACGCGCGACTGGACGCGGGTTCTGATGCTGGTTGGTCCCCATGACCAAGACAAGACCACGGCGGCCGCCTTCCGCGCCTCGGCTGAGCGCCTGCGTCTTGAGATCGTCGACGAACGTCCATTCACGCTCTCCACCGACCCGGCCAATCGGGAAGCCAACAACACGCAGCTGATCACCGGCGGCGCTGACTACGACATCGTCTATGTCGCCGACAGCGAAGGCGAATATAGCCGCTATCTGCCCTACGACACCCAGTTGCCACGGTTGATCGTCGGTTCAACCGGCCTTGCCGCCAGCGAATGGCAATGGTCCTGGGATCGTGACGGCTCCACCCAGGTCACCGTGCGCTTCGAGGAACTCACGGATGGCCGCCGCATGACCGGCCAGGATTGGGCGACCTGGATAGCAGCAAAATCCATTGTCACCGCCTACGCCAAGGCTCGCTCCGACGACCCGGCCGAGATAGCGGCATATCTGCGCAGTTCGCGCCTCAAGATCGATGGTGCAAAAGGCGTGCAACTCAACTTCCGCGAATGGGACGGCCAGATGCGCATGCCCATCGTTCTGGCGACCCACAATGCGGTCATCGCTGAAGCGCCGCTCGAAGGCTTCCTGCACCAGAACACAACGCTGGACACATTGGGCACCGACCAGCCCGAGCACCAATGCCAATAAGCTTGAGCCATCTTTGGCTGGGTCTCCAGGCCATCGCGTGGCGCGAAATTGCCAAGTTCCTGCGCCAGACCGAGCGTCTTCTATCCGCCTTGGTACGTCCGGCACTTTGGCTCGTCGTCTTCGCCACGGGCCTCCATGACCTGCTCGGCGTTTCGATCGTCGAGCCCTATCGGACCTACACCCCCTATCAGGAATATATCCTGCCAGGCCTCGCCGGCATCGTAGTGCTGTTCCAGTGCATGCAATCGGCTCTCTCCATGGTCTATGACCGGGAAGCCGGTGTCATGCGGGTGATGCTTGTTTCACCCCTGCCCCGTGGCTTTCTCCTTTTCGCCAAGATCTTAGGCGCAACCGTGCTCTCGCTCCTTCAGGTCTACGCCTTCCTGCTGCTGGCCAGGATGATCGGCTACCATTTTCCCCCTTGGGGCGAGCTTTACATCCTGCCCGCGATCATGGCGTCCGGCCTGATGCTCGGCAGCATCGGCCTTCTTGTTTCGGTTTACACACCCAAGATCGAGAACTTCGCCGGCATGATGAATTTCGTTGTTTTTCCGATGTTCTTTCTGTCGTCGGCGCTCTACCCCTTGTGGAAGCTGCGCGAGGCGGGCGCGGACCCGATATATTACCTTTCGATGGCCAATCCCTTCACCCATGCCGTCGAACTGATGCGCTTCGCGGCCTACGGGCAGATCAACTGGATCTCACTCGCCGTGGTTGTCGGCGTCGCCATGCTCGCCTTCGCGCTCGCAGCCCTCGGCTACAATCCCCAGGCCGGCACGATTCGCCGGGTGAAACGCGACTAGCACTTGAGACCAGCGGGCCACACGCTACCGCTCGCCTATCGGCAGCGACGCCATGTCATCTGGTGTTTAGCATTCGCTGGTGCGACCCTCCCTGCATCGACCTCAGCGAAGCGGGTGCAGAGATGACCTTTGGCATGACTGCGGAAATTCTGGCGCGCATCCAGTTCGCTTTCACCGTTTCGTTTCACTTTATCTTTCCCGCCTTTTCCATCGGCACAGCCAGCTACCTGGCCGTGCTCAATGCCTTGTGGCTGTGGAAGCGCGACACCGCCTATCTCAAGCTTTTCGAATACTGGAAGTCGATCTTCGCCATCACCTTCGGCATGGGCGTCGTTTCCGGCATCGTCATGAGCTACCAGTTCGGCACGAACTGGTCGGTATTCTCCGACCGTGCCGGCGCGGTGATCGGTCCACTCATGGGCTATGAAGTGCTCACCGCCTTCTTCCTGGAAGCCGGTTTTCTCGGCATCGCCCTTTTTGGTCGCAAGCGCGTTGGCGACGGCTTGCACATGTTCGCTGTTGCCATGGTCGCTATCGGCACGCTGATCTCGGCCACCTGGATCACCTCTGCCAATTCCTGGATGCACACGCCCGCCGGCTACGGCATCGACGCCAATGGCAACTTCGTGCCCGAAGACTGGTGGGCGATCATCTTCAACCCCTCCTTTCCCTACCGCCTGACCCACACGGTGCTCGCCGCCTTTCTCACCACAGCTTTTGCCGTAGGCGCGGTCGGCGCCTGGCACCTGCTGCATGATCACGGCAATCGGCAGGCCCGCATCATGTTCTCCATGGCCATGTGGATGGCCGCGATCGTCACGCCCATCCAGATCTTTGTGGGCGACCTTCATGGGCTCAATACGCTTGAGCATCAGCCCGCCAAGATCGCCGCGATGGAGGGGCACTACGAGTCACACGACGATGGCGCTCCGCTGATTCTGTTCGGCATTCCCGATGATCAGGCCGAGACCACGCACTTTGCCGTCGAGATCCCCAAGCTGGGTTCGCTGATCCTGACCCATGAACTCGATGGCGCCATTCGCGGGCTCAAGGAATGGGCGCCCGAAGATCGCCCGCCTGCCCTTATTCCGTTCATCACCTTTCGCGTGATGGTTGGCCTGGGCCTCCTGATGTTCGCCACGGGGCTTTGGTCCCTCTGGGCACGATATCGCAAGACGCTCTACACCAATCGCTGGCTCCATCGTGCCGCGCTGGTCATGGGTCCTTCCGGCTTCGTTGCGGTTCTAGCCGGCTGGTACACGACCGAAGTGGGCCGTCAGCCTTACACCGTCTACGGACTGATGCGCACGGCGGACAGTCTGTCCCCGGTCGATGCCCCAGCCGTCGGCACGTCGCTTGTCGCCTTCATCATCGTTTATTTCCTCGTCTTCGGTGCTGGTGTCTTTTACCTGCTGCGGCTGATGCGCCGCGTTCCCGTGCTGGAAGAAGACCACGAACTCGACAAGGGCCCGCACCGTGCGGCTGGCATCACGCCGGGCCCGGCACAGGAAGAACCCATTCGCGAGGGCCTGCCAAATGCCGATTGATCTCCCCACCGTCTGGGCGGGCATTATTGCCTTTGCCGTCCTAGCCTATGTCGTCCTCGATGGGTTTGACCTGGGCATCGGCATCTTGTTCCCCTTCTTTCCCGAGCGGCATGACCGGGACCTGATGACCAACTCGATCGCCCCTGTCTGGGACGGTAACGAGACCTGGCTGGTGCTGGGCGGCGGCGGGCTGATGGCCGTCTTTCCGCTCGTTTACGCGACGGTCCTTCCCGCCCTCTACATGCCCATCATCCTCATGCTCCTGGGGCTCATCTTCCGCGGTGTGGCCTTCGAGTTTCGCTGGCGCACGCAGCGCGCCTCCCATTATTGGGACTATGGCTTCTGGATCGGCTCGACCATTGCCGCCTTCACCCAGGGCATAGCGCTTGGCGCATTGGTGCAGGGCATCAAGATCGCCGATCGCCAATATGTCGGCGGCTGGTGGGATTGGCTGTCGCCCTTTTCAGTGCTTACCGGTCTCGCCGTCATGGTCGGCTATGCCCTGCTCGGCGCCTGCTGGCTCAACCTCAAGACCGTGGGGAAGATTCAGGAACATGCGCGGCGCATGGCCATGCGCACCGGCATCGCCATGCTGGTGCTGATCGGCGCCGTGTCGCTGTGGAGCCCCTTCATCAACCCGGTTTATTTCGAGCGCTGGTTCGGCTACCCGACCGCATTCTTCTCTGCCTTTGTGCCCGTACTGATCGCTGCCTGCGCCTATGCTCTTTGGCATGGCCTCACCACCGACAAGCACCTGCAGCCGTTTCTCGCCGCCTTGGGGCTGTTCATTTTAAGCTTTGTTGGCCTGGGGATCAGCTTCTATCCCTATATCGTCCCAGGCAGCATCACCATCGCCGAAGGCGCCGCCCCCGACTCATCCCTGCAGTTCCTGCTTGTAGGCGCCGTCGTCCTCGTACCAACGATCCTGATCTACACCGCCTATTCCTATTGGGTGTTCCGCGGCAAAATGGACCCCGACGAAGGCTACCATTGATGAACTCCACCGTCCGACGCCTTCTTTGGTTCGCCCTCTTCTGGGCAGCGGGCGTCCTCGCCGTAACCGCCATTGGTCTGGTGATCAGGCTCTTTCTGGCGCCGTAAGGCAGCTGAAGTCTCAGAATAGAAGCAACTTCTGCGCTGCGCGTAACTGTCTCTTCACCCCAAACAACTCAAAACGTCATAGAACCTGCGGCAAACCGGCCGTTGTAAGACTTTCGTAAGCCGCGAACATCGATGGTCCCTATGCAAAGTTGCGGAGGATACGTCGTGATCAAGGTTATGCTGCACGCAGCACTGTTTCTGCTGATGGTGGCACCCACTATGGCTCAGGACTGGGTCGTGACCCGCGTTCGTGGCGCTGCCGAAGTCGGCGCCAGCGGAGGCTGGACGCAAGTGGTTCGTGGCACCACTCTGCTGGACAGCCAGTCGCTTCGGACTGGCCCGGACGGTCATGTCGGCTTGTCACGTGGCGAGGAAACCATCGAGGTTGGTCCCGGCACCCAGTTCGAGCTCAAGGAAGGCGATGGTAAGCTCACGAGCTTGATTCAGTCTTCGGGCACGATCAAGGTCGACGTGGAGCGCCGCAACGTCCAGCATTTCTCCGTGCAGACGCCCTATCTTGCAGCCGTGGTGAAGGGCACCATGTTCACCGTGTCGATCACCGGCAAAAGCGCTCGCGTCGATGTTGATCGTGGCACCGTACAGGTTCAGGACCGCAAACGTCGTCTGGTCGCCGATGTCGTCCGCGGTCAGGACGCCGAAGTTGCCGAAGACGCGCCTTTGATCGTCAAGGGCAACGGCAACGCCGCTGTCTTCACGATCGAAGGCGAACGCGTCGTCAACGGCACCGCCGATGTTCCAGCCGACAGCGAAGGCAAGCCGGTCGATCCAACTGCTGAAGTGGAGAGCGCTCCAGCTCCTGTGGTCTCCGAGGAGGTCGCCCCGCCCACTCGTCGTGGAAATGGCAAAGGCGACGATGGCCCGGCCAAGCCCAGCAACAACAAGAGTGATAATGCGCCAGGCAAGCCGGAAAACAACAACGGTAATGGACGCCCTGATAAGCCGGAGAAACCCGATGGCGACAAGGGCAATGGGCGCCCCGACAAGCCGGAAAAACCTGACAATGACAAAGGCAACGGACGTCCCGACAGGCCGGAAAAACCGAATGGCGGTCATGGTGATAGTGGCCCCGGTAAGCCGGAGAAGCCTGAAGATCTCGAAAACCCCGACAAGCCGGAAAGCCCTCCGAAGCAGGACCCCCTTCCCAAGCCCGAAAACTCTCCGAAGCCTGAAAGTACTCCGAAGCCTGAAAATACTCCGAAGCCTGAACAGCCTCCAAAAGCTGACAACAATACGGGCCACAATGGCGGTCACCACGGCGGCGATGATGACGACGATGAAGACGATGACGATCGCGATGACGACGACGATGACGACGACGATGACGATGACGATCGCGATGAAGACGAAGAAGATGAGGATGACGACGACTGATGCGCCTGTCCTTGCCCGCTAACGCGCCACTGACGCGTATGGTCCTGAACGCAGCCCTCCTGGGCTGCGTTCTTGTGCTTGCCGGTTTCGGCTTGTTGGCATCGGTCGATCAGTTGCTGCGCGATCTCCGCTTCGGTGCGACAGACCGCGCGCCCTCCGGTCAGACGGTGTTTCTGGAAATCGATGCGCAAAGCCTGGCCTCCGTTGGCACATGGCCGTGGCCGCGTAAGATCCATGCGGATGTTCTCGACCGGCTCATGGCGCTGGGTGCCGCCGAAGTCGTGTTCGATATCGACTTCAGCACGGCTTCCTCGGCTGAAAACGATCTGGCTCTCGAACAGGCATTGGAGCGGGCCGGCGGCTACGCCCTACTTGCGGCTTTCCAGCAGACCGCTTCGGATGGCCAGGCGATTCTCAACACGCCGCTTCCGCGCTTCGCAGCCCATAGCGAACCCGTGCTCGTTAATGTCGACGGAGACGGCACCCAACTGCTCCGCTCGGTCCCCGCCAGCATTCCCGACACAACCATCCGCTCGCTGGCCGCAGCCCTTGCGCCCAACCGGCCGCCAATGGGCACCAGCATCGACATCGACTACGGCATCAACCTGCAGCAGATCGACCGTATCTCAGTCGCCGACCTCTTGGCGGGAACGGTCGACCCCGCGCGGATACAGAACCGTCAGATCGTGGTGGGCGCAAGCGCCGTCGAGCTCCGCGACTTCTTCCGCGTCCCACGCTTCGGCGTCATCCCTGGCCCACTGGTGCAGCTTGCCGCTGCCGAAACTCTGAAAAGCGGCCGGTCGCTGCGCGATCTCGGCAGCATGCCAGCCTGGACCCTGGCCGTCCTTGCATTTGCCGCCCTTGTCCTTTTCCGCCGCCGGTTTTCACTAGCGCAGATGGTCATCGCTGCGGCCGTACTCATGCTTGCCATAGAGCTCGCTGCCTGGTTTGCCCTAGGGCAATGGCACATCAGCGTCGATACAGCCGTCTTCCACTTGGCAGCCTTGGCGCTGCTTCTCGGCGGGCTTCTGCACGATCGCGCCATGCACTGGCGCGAAATCTTCCGCCAGCAAGCCCGCCTTGCCTATCTCGCCAGCCATGATGAAGTAACCGGCGCCTTGTCACGACAAGCCATGCTGATCAAGCTCGATGAGCAGCTGGCCGATGGTTCGGCAACCGTGATCATGGTCCAGCTCGGCCGGCTCGATGGGGCCATCGGCGCGCTCGGTCACGATGTCGGCGATGCCATCGCCACCCAAGTCGCGCAGCGGCTGGAACGCCAGCTTGGCCACACCGTCGCTCGGATCGCCAACGACGTGTTCAGCTGGAGCCAACCTGAAAAACTCGACGCGACCCAGCAGGTGGCATTGTGCCGCTGGATTTCGTCCTGGCTCGACACGCCCTACGC
>CAKTFF010000053.1 GCA_934553185.1 uncultured Devosia sp. | reverse complement strand
CGTCTGCAATGCCCAGCGCGGCGAACACGTCGGCGTTGTCGACATTGATCTTGATGTCGCCCCGCAGATCGGTGCCCGCGGCATTCTTGAGCGAGATCGTGTTGTCCGCGTTCAGCGTGGTGGACAGACCTTGCACCGTGTTGAGCTGCGCAAGCAGATCGCGACGGTTGTTGATCTTGCCTTCGCCATTGCCGATGTAGAGCGTCTTGGAGGCATTGTCGCCGACCGCGATGGTCATGGAGCGCTCAGCCGCCACAAGGGCTCGCATATCCGCGTCACCAAAAGCAGGCTCGATCGTGCCGGCTGTGATGCCGAGCTTGGCGGAGTTGCCGCCGATCGTGACGTCCTTGGTGTTGTCCGAAAGGGCAACGGTGAAGGTATCTGCCGCGTCGGTGAACGTCACGGCAGCCGAGGTGTCACCGGTAGCCTGCTTCAAGCCCGCAGTGAGCTTGCTGAGCAGGTTGGTGATCGAGTCATCGGCCTGGATGTTGTTTGCGTCGCTCGAACCATTGGTCGCGTCGGTCACGTTCAGAACGAACGTGCCTGCCGAACCCTTGAAGGTGATGCTGTCGCCAGCGGCAAAGGCGGACGCGAGGTCGGTGTCGTTCAGCAGGTCGGCAGCAGCAACGCCGGCGGTGGAAACGTCGGAACCCGTGACAGTCGCTGCGGTGTCGGCAAGCATGGCGTCGGTGACTTCCGTTGCCACCTTGTTGGCGGAAGCGGAGTTGGTGGTGTCAACGGCGACGGTGCCGGCGCCGGTGCTGGCATTGACGCCCGTGCCGGCGATGATGCCGGTCAGGTCGGCGGCCTGAAGACCACCGGAAGCTGTTTCCAAAGTGGCCTTGGAGGTATAGGCATTTGGCGATTGCAGCGCCTGGCGTGCGGTTGCCTTGGCCGATTCAACGAGCTTCTGGAGGCTGGTGATGCCGTTGTCGGCAGCCTTGAGGGTCTGGACGCCGTTGCTGACCGAGTCCATCAGCGTGTTGATGTCGCTGGCGCGGCTGTTGAGCGCCGAAGCGGTGAAGAAGCTGGTGGGGTTGTCGAGAGCCGAGTTGACCTTGTTACCCGTGGACAGACGCTCCTGCGTCTTGTTCATCATCTCCGCAGTGCTCTGCAGCGACAGGAGGTTGGTGCGGACGGCTTTGGAGAGCGAAATATCGGACATCGGGTCTTCCTTCTGGGAACCTGTTGTTGGCGCCTCGTCCTGAGGTTGGTCTTACCCTGCCTTGTGCCCCCATAAAGATTGGTTAATTCGGCCGGCGCCGGCGCAAGGTTCCTCAGCGATCGCGCTCTAGGTTAGCGCCTGGTTACCGCCACATCAGGCGAGCAGGTCGCGCAACCGCCCGACTGTGCCGGGCTGCCCGTCGGTTTGCCGATAAAGGGCTTCTAGTTCCTCGGAGGAGAGTTCGCGGGGAGGGGCGGGATCATAACCTTCGCCAAGCTCCTCCTGAGATTCCGGCGCGTCTTGTGTTTTCTGGTTGTGAAAAGCATCTTGCCTTCCGCGCCGGTGGGGCAGCGAAAGGCGCGCAGACGACAACAAAGAAATCGGACGGCCAGTAGCCGCCCTGTTGGGTGCGGACACCATGTCCCCCGCTGGTTGGCGGGTGTAGATTATGGGGCGCCGACTTTTGGCAGGGTTAGCGCCAGGGCCGCAATTTAAATCTAACCGCGTCTTTTAAAGCGCCCGGTTGATGGCAAGTCCCCGTGCCGACGTCGCGGGATCAGCGGCGACGATGCCAGCACGGCCATAGGCGCGAGCCTTGTTCTGGGCACCCACCACCTTGGCGACGTCGGTCAGCAGGTCTTCGGTTAGGGTGCGCGCCGTGGCAAGCACGCGCAGGTTTTCAGCCATCTGGGTAGCAAGGCTTTCGTGGCCCCGGCGCAGTCGCTCGATAGCGGCCGGCGCCTCGGTCTTCAGCCGCCCGTTCTGGCGCTGCACCGAGCGCGCAAAGCTCACATAATCCTGGGCCAGCCGGGTCTTGTCGGGCGTCAGCGTGCCTGCCTGGCGCATGTGTCCGGCGCGAAGCAGGGTAGTTTCCTGGTTCATCACGTCCACGAGAGAGGTGAGAGCGGTTTCGGCCATGCGGCAAAGCTCGTCGGCTGGAAGGCTGTCGAGGGCGGCGAGGCGGGCGGCTGCGGTCATGAGCGGGCTCCGGGCAGGCTGGATTGATTGTTGGCGGCTTCCTGCATGGCAAGCAGGTCGGGCAGCAGTTGTTCGGCGATGCCAAGGCCGCCATTCTGGGCCATGGCGGAGGCGAGTTGTTCGGACTGCATCGAGCGCCAGGTTTCTTCGCCGAAGCCCCCACCCATGGCGCTCTGGTCGGTCTTGAGGCTTGAAAACAGTTCCTTGGTCAGGGTGTTGAGGAACACGCCCTCGAATTCCTCGGCCTGTTGGCGGACGCGGGCGATCTGCCCGGGAGACAGAGTGGATCCTGGCGCACGAACAGCGTTCATCATCACAGCACCTCGATTTCGGCCTGGAGGGCACCTGTGGCCTTTATCGCTTGGAGAATGGCGATCAGGTCGCGCGGCGAGATGCCCAGGGCATTGAGCCCATCCACCAGTTCCTGCAGCGACACCGACTCGTTGACCAGTTGCAGCGCCGTTTCCGACAGGTTGGCGTTGAGGTCCGTATTGCCCTCGACGGCAGTGACGCCCTGGCTCAAGGGGGCGGGCTGCACGACTTCGGGATTTTCCGCGATCGTCACCGTCAGGTTGGACTGTGCAACGGCTACGCTCGACACCCGCACATCTTTGCCCATGACGATGATGCCCGAATTTTCGTCGATGACGATCTTGGCCGTCTGGTCCGTCTCCACCATCAGCTGCTCGATATCGGTCAGCAGGTCGACAATGTTGCCGTTAAAGCCATGCGGCAGCGTCACGCGCACCGTGGCCGGGTCTTCCGGCGTCGCGGTGGGCGCGCCGATGAAGTCGTTCACGGCCAGCGCGATGCGGCGTGCGGTGGTGAGATCGGGGTTGCGCAGAGCAAGGCGCAGCGAGGACTGCGAGCCGAGGTGGAAGTCGATCTCGCGCTCGATCAGCGCGCCGGCGGAAATGCGTCCAGTGGTTGGCACGCCTGAAATAATGGTCGCCGCGTCACCCTCGGCCTTGAAGCCGTTGATGCTGACGGGCCCTTGCGCAATGGCATAGACTTCGCCATCGGCGCCGAGCAGGGGGGTGACCAGCAAGGTGCCGCCTTGGAGACTATCGCTGTCGCCAAGCGCTGCAACCGACACATCCATGCGCGAGCCCTGCGTAGCGAATGGGGGCAGATTGGCCGTGACCATCACCGCAGCGACATTGGCCGTACGGACATTCTCGCCCGCAGTGTTGACCCCAAGCCGTTCCAGCATGGATTGCAGTGACTGCTTGGTGAACGGCGAATTGTTGAGCGAGTCGCCGGTGCCGTTCAGGCCCACGACCAGGCCATAACCCACCAGCTGGTTTTCGCGCACGCCTTCAAAGTCGACGATGTCCTTGATGCGCGCGGCTGCTGCTTCCGCTTGCACGACGGGGAGCAGCAGCGTGGTGAGGCTCATGGCTGCGGCAAGCAGTCGGTGCATCAGCGATCTGGTCATCGTTTATCCCGTCCATGGCTGCACCAGCGATGGCGCCGCAATCGAGGAAGCTATTGCGAGATCCGTGCCAATCAATGGCGTACGGTGCTAAGCTCATGTTTGCACGTAGTTTTCTCCCAGCTCTCGACCAAGGTTGCCGTCGTATCTTCCGTGGCTAAGCAATTCTTGCCGGGTTCGTTAAGCGGGCGTTAACCATGAGCGGGCAGATTTTGCCCACCATCTCCAGCCTTCTCCCGAGTCCCCCCGCGTGCGCATCGACACCACACATCGCAGTTCAGCTTCCGGCCGTTACGGCGCTGCCGGTCGGACGGGCAGCGGTGGGCAGTTTGTGCCGGCCGGGAGCAGCGCGCCATCGCGTGTGGCCAGCGGCGTGCCGCTTCAGGCCATGACCGGCATCGACTCCATTCTTGCTCTTCAGTCTGTGGATGAGCCGCTGAGCGGGCGGCGTAAGGCGGTCAAACGCGGCTCCAACATGCTGGATGTGCTGGACGAGATTAAAGCTGATCTCCTGGTCGGGTCGGTAAGCGCCGATCGGCTGGACCGGCTCACCGGCATGCTGGAGGAAATGCGCCAGCAGGGCTTTCCCGGGCTTGATCGGCTGCTTGACGACATTGAACTACGGGTGCGTGTCGAACTGGCGAAGTTCGGTCGCTTCCCGGCCGCATAGGAAGGTTCATCAAAATGTTGTCAGCCATGCGCTATGCGCCTGACTGGCTGCGGGTTCCACGTGTTAAGCAGCGGCGCCAAGGATGCTTGCTCAGTCTTGGATGGGCGCCTATATAGTCGCGCGCCGAGGGGGCGCATGGGAGTGAAGTCAGCTGATGTCTTCGGTTGCAGAAGTGGTTGAATACCGGCCCAGTAACGACGAGCCGTTCATGAATCCGCGCCAGCGCGAATATTTTCGCAACAAGCTCAACACCTGGAAAGACGACATCCTGCGCGAGAGCCGCGAAACGCTGGAGAACCTCCAGGAAGAGTCGCAGAACCACCCCGACATGGCGGACCGCGCCAGTTCTGAAAGCGACCGCTCGCTGGAGCTGCGGACACGCGATCGGCAGCGCAAGCTGATCAGCAAGATCGACGCGGCCATCAAGCGCCTCGACGATGGCACCTACGGCTATTGCGAGGAAACCGGCGATCCGATCGGCCTAGCCCGGCTCGATGCCCGACCCATCGCCACGCTGAGTCTGGAAGCCCAGGAAATGCACGAGCGGCGCGAGAAAGTTTATCGCGACGAGTAATATCCTCACCCCTCCAAGGCCCGCGTCGAGCGGGCCTTTTGTTTTTCGTTGTTCCAAGGTTGCCTTGCTTCAAGCTGTCTTGTGTCTGACGCAGCTTGGAGTCCATATGGAGCTGTTGAACTGGGGAGGACAACATGGGGCGTCTTGCGGCAAAGCTTGGCTTTCTGGCCTTGGCGGCGGCGATGTCGGCGGCGCCGTCCTTCGCACAGGATGCCGAGCGCAACATCACGCTCCTGCAAGACACCGATCTTCCTGGCGCCGACTACGACATTTTGCGCGATACCGACCTCGATACGTGCCAGGCCACCTGCGCCGATGACGATCTGTGTCGTGCCTTCACTTTCAATGCCGAGAGCAATTGGTGCTTCCTCAAAGGCGCCGTCGGCGAAGAGGTCCAGTTCCCCAATGCGATTTCGGGCATTGTGGAGGAGGGTAGCTCACTCGCGGACATCGAAGCGGAACGCATTGCCGAACTGCCATATCCCGCCCAGAACGAGATCGACTCTGCCCGCCAGTTCGCCCAGGGTCTGCCCGCCAGCGACGCGCCACCAGCCGATGTGAGCTATGAGGAGCTTGTTGCCGCAGGCGACGAAGCGCTCGCAGCCGACAATGCTCCCGCTGCCATCGTTGCCTATCGCCAGGCGCTGGCGGTCAACAGCAACAGCCGTCAGGTGTGGCAATCGCTGGCGCAGGCTGCCCTGTCGCGTGCCGAAGCGGTCGCCGGGCAGGAGGAAGGCGACAACAGCTATGATCTGGCGCTGGTCGCGACCAATGCGGCGATGAACGCTTTCCTGCGTTCAAGCGAGACGCAAGATCGTGCCGACGCTTTGGCCGCGTTGGCCAATGGGCTGGAATATCGCGAGATGTGGCGCGAAGTGATCGCCACCTATCGCCTGAGCCTCAGCCTTGCGCCCAACCGGGCCGTGTCCGATCACCTGGACCAAGTCGTCGCTGAGAACGGCTTCCGCGTGGTCAACCATGTCGTTGACGCCGAGGCCGCTTCCCCGCGTATCTGCGCCATCTTCTCGAGCACGCTGCCGGATGCCTCGACGGACCTCTCCGCCTTTGTGGTCGTGGAGGACACGCCCCAGGCGTCCGTCGAAGTTGAGCCTGAACAGATCTGCATCGAAGGCGTCGAGCATGGCGGGCGCTATTCGCTCCGCCTGCGCGCCGGCCTGCCGTCCGCCGACGGCGAAACGCTCGCCGAGACCGTGGTGCTCGACGTTTATGTTCCCGACCGCGCCCCCTTCGTGGGGTTTGCCAACAACGCCTATGTGATGCCTGCCGGTCTCGGCGGCGGCCTGCCCATCACCTCCGTCAACGCCGAAACCACCGAAATCATGATCTTCCGCATCGGCGATCGATCCATTGCTACGGCAGTGCGCGACGGCATCTTTGGTGGCAATCTCAGCCAATACGACGCCGAAGACGTGGCTGACCGCGTCGGGGAAAAGGTGTGGAGCGGCGAGGTCGACCTTGCCCAGGGCGAGCGCAACGCCCTTTCCACAACGGCGATCCCGGTGGCCGAGGCCGTCGGCAAGATGGCGGCAGGCGCCTATGTGATCACCGCCAAGATTCCCGGCAGCGATGCCGAATACTGGCAGGATGTGGCGACGCAATGGTTCATCGTCACCGATCTTGGCCTCACCACGGTTGCCGGTGACGATGGCGTCCATGCCTTCGTGCGCAGCCTGGACGATGCCCAGCCGGTCAGCGGGGCGCAACTGCGTTTGGTGGCGGTCAACAACGAAATCCTTGGCGAGGCTGCCACCGATGCGCAAGGCCACGCTATGTTTGCGCCGGGCCTGGCGCGCGGCGAAGGCAGCAGGGCGCCGCAATTGCTTGTCGCCGAGACTGCGGACGGAGACTATGCCTTTCTCGATCTTTCCCGGCCTGCCTTTGATCTGACCGATCGCGGGGTCGAGGGCCGTCCGTCGCCGGGTCCCCTCGATGTCTTCGCCACCACCGAACGCGGGGTCTATTGTCCGGGCGAAACGGTGTTCCTGACAGCGCTGCTGCGCAACGAACGGGCCGAAGCCGTGACGGATCTCAACCTGACGCTTGAGGTGGAGCGGCCTGACGGCGTTCTTTCCAGCACGCAGGTGCTGGGCGACAGTGGTGCGGGCAGCTATTTCGTGGCGCTGCCCATGGTGGCCGACGCGATGCGTGGATCCTGGACGGCCCGGCTTTATGCCGATCCTGAGGCCGAAGCGCTTTCCTCCACCAGTTTCCTGGTCGAGGACTTCGAGCCGGAACGCCTGGCCTTTGAGGTGTCCGCCTCCGATGCGCCCATCGAAAGCGGCGTGTCGACGCCCATCGATGTCGCTGCACGCTTCCTTTATGGCGCCACCGCACCCGGCCTCGACATTGAGGCCGACGCCGTCCTGCGGCCGGTCACCACCTTGCCGGACTTTCCCGGTTACACCTTTGGCCGGGTCGATGACACGGTTGAAACCACCCGCGAACCTTTGGGCGTCGTCGGAACGACGGACGATGAAGGCAAGACTGTTGCAGACGTCGTCCTGCCCGAGGCGCAAGCCACGACGCTTCCACTGGAAGCCCAGATCCTGTTGCGGCTTGTGGATACCAGCGGCCGCACCGTCGAGCGCAGCATCACAAGGCCGGTTCTGGCCGGTGGCGACCGCATCGGCATCAAGCCAAGCTTCAGCGATCCATCGGGCCTGCAGCAAGGCAGCGAAGCGCGCTTCGAGGTGGTTGTGGTCTCACCCGAGGGCGAGGCGGTTGCCAGCGCGGGGCTGGAATGGACCATTTCGCGCGTCGAAACCAACTACCAATGGTATCGCAGTGGCGGAACCTGGCAGTGGGAGGCCATCACCACCACGCGCGACATCGCCAGCGGCGCGGTCGACACACCCGATGGCGGCCCGGCTACGGTTGCCGCTCCGGTTGATTGGGGTCTCTACCAGATCGAGGTGCAGAGCACCGGCCCGGACGCTACCTCTTCCTCCTACGAGTTTTACGCCGGCTATTATTACGCCGAGGCGGGCAGCGACACGCCCGACACGCTCCAGGTTGCCCTCGACAAGACGGCTTACCGCGTGGGCGAAACCGCCAATCTCAAGCTCGATCCGCAATTTGCCGGTACGGCCTTGGTGATGGTGATGGACAACCGCATCATCGCCATGGAGGCCGTCGAGGTGCCTGAAGGCGGCACCACCGTTCCCCTCGAGGTCACCGACCAATGGGGTCCTGGCGCCTATGTCACCGCCGTGCTTTACCGGCCCAGTGACGCTGGCGAGAAGCGCATGCCGTCGCGCGCTCTCGGTCTCGCCTTTGCCGATGTGGAGCCGGGCGACCGCCAGCTCGATGTGGCCCTGGAAACACCCGACGTCACGCTGCCGCGCGAAAGCTTCACCGCCACGGTGGACCTGGGCAATAGGGCAGCCGGAGAGACGGCCTATGTCGCCGTCGCGGCAGTGGACCTGGGCATTCTCAATCTCACCAATTTCGCCCCACCCGATCCGGATGGCTGGTATTTCGGCCAGCGGCAGTTGGGCATGGAGGTCCGCGATCTTTACGGCTCGCTGATCGACCCGACGCAAGGTCTTGCCGGTGCGCTGCGCTCGGGCGGCGACGGCGGCGGTTCCCGCCTTGGCGCGGTTCCGCCGATCTCGGTGCTGGTGGCGCTTCATTCCGGCATCGTTGAAGTGGACGAGACCGGCCACGCCACCGTGACCTTCGACATGCCCGACTTTGCCGGTACAGTACGCGTCATGGCCATGGCCTGGACAAACACGGCTGTTGGCCACGCTTCGGCGGACGTCCTGGTGCGCGATCCGGTTGTCGTCACGCTGAGCCCACCGCGCTTCCTGCGCGTCGGCGACGAGTCGCGGCTTCTGGTCGAGGTCAACAATGTCGGCGGGCAGGGGGGTGACTACGAGGTTTCCCTTTCCACCGGCGAAGGCATCGCCGCGCCACAGGCGGAGACCGCCCTGGAACTCGGTGAGGGTGAGCGCGCCGCGCTTGAACTCCCACTCAACGGCATGCAGATCGGCGATTGGCCCCTTGCCGTGACGGTGATCCTGCCTGATGGCACCACCCAGCGCAAAGAACTGCTGCTTGGTGTTCGCCCGGTCAGCGCACCCATCACCGTCAGTCGGCTGTTCCCCTTGCCGGCAGGCGAGACGACGATCATCGATGATGCTTTGTTTGAAGGCTTGCTGGTTGATACCGGCGAAATGACGGTGGCGATCGGTCCGCTTGCCCGGCTCGACGTGCCGGGTCTGCTCGCGGCGCTCAATCGCTACCCCTATGGCTGCGCCGAGCAGACGGCGAGCCGCGCTTTTCCTTTGCTCTACCTCAACGATGTTGCCCGGCTCATGGGCGTGGCCGAAGACGACACGCTCAACAAGACCGTCTCGGATGCCATCGACAGCCTCCTAAGCAAGCAGAGTTCCACCGGCGGCTTCGGCTTGTGGGGACCGTTCGATGGTGGCGATCTGTGGCTCGATGGCTTCATCGTCGACTTCCTGCTGCAGGCTAAGGACGCCGGCTATGCCGTGCCGGACGGGGCCTTGACCATGGCCCTCGACAATCTCTCAAACCAGCTGTCCTACGCCAGCGATTTCCAGCTTGGCGGCGAAGACATCGCTTACGCGCTTTATGATCTGGCGCGGGCCGGCCGCGCGGCGATGGGCGATTTGCGC
>CAKTFF010000052.1 GCA_934553185.1 uncultured Devosia sp. | reverse complement strand
GTCCGAAGAGGATTGCACAAGGCTCGAGGAAGCAGCGCCGGAACTCGAACGCTTCGGGCTTTACCTTGAACGGTTCGGACCACGCGCTGTGGCTGTTCACGAAACCCCTGCCCTCCTTGGTAATTCGGACATCGATGGACTGGTGCGCGACGTGGCGGATGGGCTGGCGGAATGGGACTCCATCGCCGCAGTCGCCGACCGGATGGACGCCATCATCGCCCGCATGGCCTGCCACGGCTCGGTGCGCTCGGGACGACGCCTGCGCAGCGACGAAATGAACGCCCTCCTTCGCGACATGGAAGCCACGCCCCATTCCGGCCAGTGCATCCATGGCCGGCCCACCTATGTGGAACTCAAGAAAAAGGACATCGAGCGGCTGTTCGGGCGAAGCCGGTAGGGAACATCAAGGCGAGACGACGATTGTCCCGCCATGCTCTTTTTCACCAGTGATACCCATTTTGCCGATCCGCGCGTATTACGGATTGATCGGCGGCCGTTTGCCAGCATGGCCGAGCATGATGCGGCGCTGATTGCCAACTGGAACAGCGTGGTCGCACCGGATGACGACGTCTGGCACTTAGGGGATTTCGCGCGAGGGACACAGAGCGAGGTCGAGGCGCTACTGGCGCAGTTGCACGGCATCAAGCATCTGATCATCGGCAACAACGATCCGGCGCCCACGCTGGCGGCCGTGGGCTGGGCCAGCCAGCAGCATTATGCCGAGATGCGCATCGACGAGCGGTTATTTGTTCTGTGCCACTATCCGTTCCGCACCTGGAACCAGATGGGCAAGCGGTCGATCAACCTTCATGGCCATTCCCACGGCAAGCTGTCGCCGCAGACGCGGCAGTTCGATGTGGGGGTTGATCCGCAGGGCCTCCAGCCGCGGCGGCTGGAGGAGGTTCTGGTGCGGCGAAAGCCTAGCTGAAGACGCTGGCGCCACGGTCGGCGACTCCAACAAGGCTGCGGAAGCCAGCGAAGAGTTCGCGGCCCATGCCGTAGTGCTGGGACGCGAGGTCTTCGGCCGCGGCGGGGCGCGCCAGCAGTTCATTTATGTCGCCGAGGAACTGGAGCGTGCCGGCATTGGCGTCGAGGCGGATCATGTCGCCGTCCCGCAGCTTGCTGATCGGGCCACCATCGACCGCTTCCGGCGTCATGTGGATAGCGGCGGGGACCTTGCCTGAGGCGCCGGACATGCGGCCATCGGTGAGGAGCGCGACCTTGAAGCCGCGATCCTGCATGACGCCGAGGCCGGGTGTCAGCTTGTGCAGTTCGGGCATGCCCAGCGCACGGGGGCCGGAAAAGCGCACCACGGCGATCATGTCGCTGTTGAGCTCACCATTCTTGAAGGCCGCTTGAAGCGCATCCTGGCCATGAAAGACGCGGGCGGGCGCCTCGACCACACGATGCTCGGGCTTGACCGCCGACACCTTGATCACCGAGCGGCCCAGATTTCCCGAGAGGAGCTTGAGTCCGCCGGTGGGCGAGAAGGCAGTGTCCACCTTGGTGAACACCTTGGGGAGAGCCGACTCGCGGGGAGACTGCTCGAAAGCAAGCTTTTCGTCGATCAGCTTGGCTTCCACCGTATAGTTGCTCAGCCCATCGCCCCAGACGGTTTTGACGTCTTCGTGCAGGTGGCCCGATTCAAGCAGTTCGCTGATCAGGAAGCCCATGCCGCCGGCGGCGTGGAAGTGGTTCACGTCGGCAACGCCATTGGGATAAACGCGGGCCAGCAGAGGCGTGGCGTCCGACAGGTCGCTCATGTCGTCCCAGGTGACCTGAAGGCCGGCTGCTGCAGCGATGGCGATCAGGTGCATGGTGTGGTTGGTGGAGCCACCAGTGGCATGAAGGCCCACAAGGCCATTCACGATGGCCTTTTCATCAATGACGTGCCCGACCGGGGTGTAATTGTTGCCCAAGGCGGTGAGCGACAGGGCGCGGACGGTTGCTTCACGGGTTAGCGCATCGCGCAGGGGCGTGCCGGGATTGACGAAGCTCGCGCCGGGGAGATGGAGGCCCATGATTTCCATCAGCATCTGATTGCTGTTGGCGGTGCCATAAAAGGTGCAGGTGCCGGCCGAATGGTAGGACTTGGATTCAGCTTCCAGCAGTTCGGCGCGGCCGACCTTTCCCTCCATATAAAGCTGGCGGACCTTGGCTTTTTCGTCATTGGGGATGCCGGAGGGCATGGGGCCGGCGGGCACGAAAACAGCCGGCAGGTGGCCGAAGGCCAGGGCGCCGATCAGCAGGCCGGGGACGATCTTGTCGCAGATGCCGAGGTAAACGGCGGCGTCGAACATGTTGTGCGACAGGGCAATGGCGGTCGACATTGCAATGACGTCGCGTGAAAACAGCGACAGGTCCATGCCCGGCTGGCCCTGGGTGACGCCATCGCACATGGCGGGAACGCCGCCCGCGACCTGGGCGGTGGCGCCGATCTCGCGGGCTGCTTCCTTGATGATGTCGGGATAGAACTGGTAGGGCTGATGCGCGCTCAGCATATCGTTGTAGCTGGTGACGATCCCCAGGTTCAGCGTCTTGTTGCCGGCCAGGGCCGCCTTCTCCGCCGGCGAGCAGGCGGCAAAGCCGTGGGCAAGGTTGCCGCAGGAAAGAACGGCGCGGTGCACGCCAGCCTCGCGCGCCCCATCGAGGCGGTTGAGATAGTCGCGGCGCGTGTCGCGGCTGCGGGCGGCAATGCGGTCGGTGACAGCCTGGATGGCAGGACGGACAGACATGGATGAGCTCCTTGGATCACGGAGCCCACAATGGCCAAGGCGGTCGATTGGGGACCGCCAGGGGGACTATGGGCACCAGTAAACGGTTACAGGGTGGCCGGACCGCAGCACGGCTCGGATGGGCATGTCCTCGGTCGGACCGTCACCCAGAGCCGCGTCGAGCACACCGGCTTTTTCCTCCCCTTCGATATGCAGATACAGCCCATCCGTGCGGAGGAGCCGCGGAAGGGTAAAGGTGATACGCGGCTCGCCGGCGCCGGGCGCGCGGATGGCCAGCGTCGGGCCATCGTCTTCAAGCGCTTCGCGCAGCGTATCGCCGCCGGGAAAAAACGACGCCGTATGACCGTCGCTGCCCATCCCGAGCACCACGGCGGCAAAGGGCTCCGGGAGCTTGGAGATGAGCGCGTTGGTTTTAGCCACCGCTGCAGCGTCGGGTGCATCGCCGCCGGAATAAAGCGGGAAGAAGCGCGCGGTTGCAGCAGGACCTTGCAGCATGCGTTCGTTGACGAGGAGGGCATTGGAGCGGTCGCTGGTTTCATCGACCCAGCGTTCATCGACCAGGGTGACGATGACCTTGCTCCAATCGATATCCTTGGTTTTGCCCAGCGCCTGGAAGAAGCGCCCTGGGGTAGAACCACCGCTGACGGCGATAGCAGCGGTGCCACGTTCATCAAGCGCTGCGCGGATGCGGTCGGCAACCGCCTCGGCCAGTTCCTTGGCGAGGGTTGGTTTGTCGGCAAAGGTGCGGCGGTCGATGGTCATTCTCTTGCGTCCTTGTCCAACAACCCCTCATCCGCCCTTCGGGCACCTTCTCCCTCAAGGGGAGAAGGGAGATGGAGCCGTGACTTCTTAGTCGTCATCCTTCTCCCCTTGAGGGAGAAGGTGGCTTGGCCAAAGGCCATGACGGATGAGGGGGTTTCTCCCTCACACATCATCCTCATACCAGGTGCGCCCGTCGCGTTCGATCAGGGCGATGGCGCCGCTGGGGCCCCAGGTGCCGACGACATAGCTTTGCGGCGGCTCGGCAGAATTGTCCCAGGCTTCGCGGATCGGATCGACCCATTTCCAGGCCTCTTCGAGTTCGTCGCGTCGCATGAACAGCGTCTGGTTGCCGCGAATGACGTCGAGCAGCAGGCGCTCATAGGCTTCCGGAGTGCGTTCGGCGAAGGTGGCGGCGAAGGAAAGGTTCAGCGGCACTTCGCGCAGGCGCATGCCGCCCGGTCCGGGATCCTTGATCATCATCATGAGCTTGACGCCCTCGTCGGGCTGGAGGCGGATGATCAGCTTGTTGGCGCGCGGCGCCCCCTCGGCATGGTCGAAGATGGAGTGGGGAATGGGCTTGAACTGGATGCAGATTTCCGAAACGCGCGACGCCATGCGCTTACCGGTGCGGAAATAGAAGGGCACGCCGGCCCAGCGCCAGTTTTCGACTTCGGCCTTGAGGGCAACAAAGGTTTCGGTGCGGCTGCCGCGCTTTTCTTCGGGCAGTTCGTCCTGGTAGCCGGCCACGGCTGTGGCTTCGGCTTTGACCGCCTTGTATTGGCCGCGCACCGTGTTGCGTCCGACATCGCCGTTGCGGATCGGCTTGAGGGCGCGCAGCACCTTAAGCTTCTCGTCACGCAGGGCATTGGCATCGTCGGAGGCTGGCGGCTCCATCGCCACGAGGCACAACAACTGCAGCATATGGTTCTGCACCATGTCGCGCAGGGCGCCGGACTCGTCATAATAGCCGCGCGTGCCGGCGCCAACGGACTCAGCCACCGTGAGCTGGACATGGTCGATATGGGCAGAGTTCCAGATGGGCTCGAACAGCGTGTTAGCAAACCGCAGCGCCAGCAGGTTCTGCACCGTTTCCTTGCCCAGGTAATGATCGATGCGGTAAACCTGATCTTCCTTGAAGATCTTGGCGACGCCGTCATTAATCTCCATCGAGGATTCAAGATCGTGCCCAAGCGGCTTTTCGATCACCACGCGGGCGTCGCGACGATAAAGTTTGCTGTTGTGCAGATATTCAGCGATGGGCTCGAACAGGTCGGGCGCTACGGCCAGGTAGAAGGCGCGCACGATTTTTGGATCTTCGCGCAGCGCTTTTCCCAGGTCGCCTGATCCATCGGGATTGCTGACGTCGACCGCCACATAGGTGAAAATGGCAACAAAGCGCGCGGTGACGCTCTCGTCCTGATAGTCCTTTTCGACGAACTGCCCAACCGCATCGCGGGCCGCCGCCTGAAACTCGTCATTGCTGAGCTTGGAGCGGGACACACCGATGATACGGCTTTGTTCGTCAAACTGGCCGTCCTTGAAGCGATGGTAGAGCGCCGGAATAAGCTTGCGCTTGGTGAGGTCACCGGTGGCGCCGAACACCACGTAATCGAACGGCTGAACGGGAATGATGCGGCTGGACAAAGCAAAAAGTCCCTAGGTTGCGGCAAAGTTCTGGCGCGCAAGTATGACCGCACCATGGAGAGGCTCAAATTTTGGCAGCGCGACAAAGTCGCCATAGCGTTCCTGAAGCCGGGGAAAGAGGCGCTGGCCGAAGCCGCCAACAATTGCCATGACACCAGCGCCATGGCGTTTGAACCAGTTGGCATAAGTGTCGATATAGCTCAGCTCGATATCAAGCATCTTAAGGGCAACCGGATCGCCCTGTTCGAGGTACTCAATAAACAGCGGCATGAGCTTGCCGAACTCCGCTGGCGCCCGGCCGATCAGCGCATCGTCGCAGCCCTCCGTGCCATCGCTGCTGATGATCTTGAGATCAAGCGCGGTGGCAAAGGCCCAGGCCATGACCGCCTGATTGTCGCCGCCGAGTTGCTCGATCACGGCTTTGGTCAGCGGGGAGGCTTCAACGAGGCCATCTTCGGCCTCGACCGCGTAGCGCATGAGTTCACGGCCCAGAATGGCCCCCGACATCTGATCGCCAGTCGGAAAGCCCCAGCCACCCGCCTGGAAACGCTGCCCGCCAACGATGGACATTGCCGCCGATCCGGTGCCGACGATGATGACTCCGCCCTCCTCGCCCCCAAGAGCGCCCGCATGGGCAATGTCGATATCGTCATAAACCTTGACGCCGGCAAACGGCCAGGCGCGCGCGGCAAATTCAGAACGCGCCGAATCCATGCGTCCGCCCGCCATGCCGAAGCAGGCATAGGTGTTGGCGGTTTCACTGTAGGGGATCCCGGCGGCCTCGAAGGCGTCCCGCGTACCGTCAAGAATCGCCTTGTAGGCAGGATCGCCATCGTCGATCTGAAGGTTCGACCGGCCGTTCCGCACTTCGGCCAAGGTGACGAGATTCTCATCGGCAAGACGAATGCGGCAATTGGTGCCGCCGCCATCAACGCCAAGATAGTATCTGGTCACGCTTGGTTTCTCCAAAGATGATGCGGGAGACTAGGGGCTGGTTTTGCGGCGGACCATAAAACGAAAGGTGCTAAGACGAAAGTAGAATAAGGCGAAATCAGCATGGGCGAAACGCCAGCGTCAGAGCGCAGCGAATTGCCGGATTTCCCTCGTTTAAACCGGCCTCGCGGACGTGGCTGTGCCAACCGCTGAAACAGGAGGATGTTCACCCTTCAACAGAACAGCGCCTGCCTGTGAGCAGACGCTGTAGTTGACGCAGTTTGGCGTTGCCCCAGTTTAATCCTCATCGCTCTGCATGCGGGAGAGTCCCTTGAAGATCAGAGGCGCGACGAGGGCCAGCACGGCGAGGCCAATCATGATAGCTGAACTGGGATGCTGGAAGAGCACCATAGGATCGCCCTGGCTCATCTGCAGCGACCGGCGCAGTTGGGCATCGGCTATCGGACCGAGGATCAACCCGACGATGGCAGGCGCAATGGGATAGTCGAACTTGCGCATTAAAAAGCCGATGACGCCGAAGCCGACCAGCAGCAGCAGTTCCACAACCGATGGGTTGGCGGCGATGGTGCCCATGGCGGCAAACACCATGATGCCGCCGTATAGCCAAGGCGTCGGGATAGCCAGGAGCTTCACCCAGAGGCCGACCAGCGGCAGGTTGAGCACCAGCAGCATGACGTTGGCGATGAACAGGCTCGCCACCAGCGCCCAGACCAGATCGGCATGCTGGGTGAACAGCAAGGGGCCGGGCTGGATATTGTATTGCTGAAAGCCGGCAAGCATCACCGCCGCTGTCGCTGAGGTGGGCAGGCCCAGGGTCAGCAGCGGCACAAGGGTGCCCGCGGCCGAGGCGTTGTTGGCCGCTTCCGGACCCGCAACGCCCTCGATAGCGCCCTTGCCGAACTCGTCCTGGTGCTTGGAGAGGCGGCGCTCGATATTATAGCTCAGAAAGGTCGGCACTTCCGCACCGCCCGCCGGAAGGGCGCCAATGGGAAAGCCAAGCAGGGTGCCGCGGATCCAGGGGAAGAACGAACGACGCCAATCCTGCTTGGTCATCCAAAGCGAGCCTTTGACCGGGATCGGCTTTTCCGGGTTGCTCAGATGCCGTCCTGCCACATGGAGAGCTTCCCCGATGGCAAAGAGGCCCACTGCAAGGGTGGTAACTTCGACGCCGTCAAGCAGTTGCGGGACGTTGAAGGTGAGGCGCGCCTGGCCGGTCAGTTGGTCGATGCCCATCAGCCCGAGCCATAAACCAAAGCCGAGGCTGGTCAGCCCCCGTAGCGGCGACGAGCCGAAGGTCGCTGATACGGTGACAAAGGCGATCAGCATCAGCCCGAAATAGTCCCAGGGGCCGAAACGAACCGCCACCTGCACCAGCAAGGGAGAAAGCACGGCGATACCGACCGTGGCGATCAATGCCGCGACGAAGGAGCCGATGGCAGCGGTCGCCAAAGCCGGTCCGCCCCGGCCCGAGCGGGCCATCTTGTTGCCCTCGAGCGCGGTAACCACCGAGGCCGCCTCGCCCGGCGTGTTGAGCAGGATCGCCGTGGTGGAGCCGCCATACATTCCGCCATAATAGATGCCGGCAAACATGATCAGCGAGCCGCCCGGATCGAGCTTAAAGGTCACGGGCAGAAGCAGCGCGACGGTCAGCGCCGGGCCGATGCCCGGCAGCACGCCGACAGCGGTGCCGATGAACACGCCGACGGCGGCGAACAGGAGGTTGTTGATGGAGATGGCAGCCTGAAAGCCGCCCAGAAGATTGAGGAATATATCCATGAAGTGGCCCTCAGAGCAGCCGTTCCAACGGCCCTTCGGGCAGCGTCAGGGTCAGCAGATTGTGGAACAGCAGGAAGACGAGGAGGCCGATAGCCGCTCCGATCAGCAGGTCGATCAGGAGGTTCTTGCGGCCAAAGGCACGGGCGGTGAATGCGAACAGCAGGGTCGAGCCCAAGATGAAGCCGCCGCCCAGCCAGGTGGAGCCCACCAGCCCGGCAAGGGCCACGCCGATCCAGCCGATGGCTGTCCAGTCCGTGGGTTCGCTGCGCTCGATCGACCCGCGAAAGGCACCAATGAAGTGGCCGATGGCCAGCAGCGCCAGAAAGCCCGCAACCAGGTAGGATGCGGCATTGGCGCCCACACCATATTGCGCACGGATACGCATGTTGGAGGCATCCCAGACCGTGATGGCGGCTACGGCCAACAGCACAATGCCGATAACCACGTAAGGGAGGTTGAACGAACGCGTGCGGATTTCCATCCCTATCTCCAAAAAGTGCCGGGGCGCCGAAGCGCCCCGTTAATTGGGATCACTCAGCCAGACCGAGTGCCTGCAGAACGCCGGTGACGCGTTCGGTTTCGCCCGTCAGGAAGGTGGCGAACTCGTCGGCGGGCAGGTAGTAGTCGGTCCAACCGCGCGCGGCCAAAACTTCCTTCCACTCGTCGGACGCAACCAGAGTGTCAAAGGCCGCAGTCAGGCGCGCCTTGTCTTCTTCCGAAATGTCGGGACCGGCAAAGACGCCGCGCCAGTTCACCAGTTCGACATCGATACCCTGCGCTTTGAGCGGCTGAGCGTCGATGCCCTCGATCGGCTCGGGATAGGAGATGGCCAAAGCGCGCAGCTCGCCCGCTTCGATCTGGGCCTGCCATTCGCCATAGCCCGAAACACCCGCAGTGACCTGGCCGCCGAGCATGGCGGCAAGCGCTTCGCCGCCACCCGAATAGGCCACGTAGTTGACCAGAGCCGGGTCGCCGCCAGCCGCTTCGGTCACCAAAGCGGCAAGCATGTGGTCGGCGCCACCAGCCGAGCCGCCGGCCCAGATCGTGCTGCCCACATCGGCCTGGATGGCGGCAAGCAGATCGTCAATGGTCTGGATCGGGGAGGACGCGGGCACGACGATGGCCAGCGGATCGCCGGTGAGGCGGGCGATGGGGGTGACCTGGGTCAGGTTGACGGGGGCCTGGTTGGAGATGATGGCGCCCACCATGGTGATGCCGCCCACCAGAAGCTGATTGGGATCGGCGCCTGCCGAGCCCACGAACTGGGCCAGACCCACCGTGCCGCCCGCGCCGGCAACGTTGTAAACCTGAGCCGAACGGGCTTCGCCGATGGCCGTCATGGTTTCCTGAACCGAACGGGCCGCCGAATCCCAGCCGCCGCCGGCACCGGCCGGCGCCATGATGTTGAACTCGAACTCCTGCGCCGCGACGCCTGAAACGCCAAGAGCGACAGCCAATCCGGCGCCCAGGATATTCTTCAAGACTTGGTGCATCGGGTTTCCTCCCTCGTGATGCGGTTGGGCACATCTTATGTGCCGATTCGGCCTGCTTTACCCAGCATAGCCGGAAGTTGTCGCCACGCCATGGTCAGGGGGCGTCTGCAGCGCCCTTGCCAGGATCAACGGCACGATGCCGCCGTGACGCAGAAGGTCGACTTCGAGTTCGGTCTCGATCTCGGCCATCGCCGTCAAATGCAGCGGCGCTTGTCCGGCGCGGCGCACCGTCACTGCGATGGGTGCATGTGGCGTAATGCTTGCGGGATCGGCGGTGATCTCGATCGTGTCG
>CAKTFF010000051.1 GCA_934553185.1 uncultured Devosia sp. | reverse complement strand
CCCGCCATAGGTGGAATGGCCGGCGCCGGCAGTTCCGACAGCAGGCGCACCGCCTCGTAAGCCAGGTCGGCGGTCTCCTCCGTGGCGTCCCGTGGCGGCAAAGCGAACACCCCGCCAGACACCACGGCATCAAAGCTGCGCTCATCGCCCAGTTGAACACTGGCGGCGCCTGTAAGCCTCGTTCCTGCCCGGTTCTCGTCCGGGCGCAGCGTATAGCCCGACAGCACAACGCGGTCGGTTGAGGCCGTCATCCTACTTTCCAGCACCAGGTCGCCCTGAATGTCGACCGCTGCATCGGCCGCGGGTGGGGCCTGGCGGTACACCATGCTCCCGTCGAACTTGGGCGCCATGCCTGGCTCCAGCAGCCCCTCGGCAGCCAGCGTAAAGGCACCCGATTGCGGCTGGATGAAAGCAGAGACCGCCGCCTGCCCTGCCCCGTCCAGCGCTGCCGACGTGAACCGAAGCGAGTAGCGCGTGTCCGCATGGACAGCCATGCCCTGGAATGAAAATGGCCCGCTAAATCCTGACAGGCGTAGATCACCCGAGAGCTCTGTTACCGCGAACGTTTCGCCCGAACGCCGATCAAGAAGCCGGACCGTAGCATCGTCGATGGTGGTCTGCCCCAGCACGACGCCGCCCATGCCCTCGGACAGTTGGACGCCACTGCCCAAAAAGCCGGTCTCGTCCACGGTGAAGTCCAGCACGGGCTCGCGCAACACAAGCCTTGTCATGGTGTAATTGTCGCGCAGGAAATCAAGCAGCGAGAAATCGGCTTCCACCATGTCAACGGTTGCAGCCGGCGCCTCGACCGAGCCCACCAGCACATCGGAAAACTGCAGCCGTGGCTGCGGCAGCAGGGTGAAGTCGATATCCCCACGCACCGTCACCGGCGTGCCCAGCATCCCCGTTGCCAGTTCTTCCATCCGGCCACGATAGTCGCTCCATTGGATGAAGTAGGGCGCGATAAACGCCCCTGCGAGCACGGTAATCGCCAAGAGGCCAACGATGATGTAGATGCGATTGAGCACGGCGAGAGCTTATCCAGTTGGGCCGAGGAAGTTTACGCAAGCACGCGCCCTGCGCAACCAGCCACTCTTTCCCATACACGACCACATGGGCACGCGCTCATCAATCCGCGTTCATTGTTTCACCAAGACGAAACGGCTAGGCGCGAAAGCCCGGGGTCTTCTCCACGGTTGGTCGCGACAGGGGTCCCGCAGCACCCTCTTCTGTACAGGGCTGTGAGCAGCCCCTATATTCGGACCAGAACAAATCAAGATTCCCGCAAATCCTGCTCTGCCCTGCTCGATGTGTCGGGCAGCGATGGAAAGGCCTTTCATGTCCGCTCATGCCCCGTTCGACCGCCCTGCTTCAGGGCCGATCACCAGCCAGTTCGGCCGGGCACAGGTGCCTGACTATCTAAGCGGCCTCAACGCGGAACAACGCCAGGCTGTCGAAACCATCGATGGGCCTTTACTTGTTCTGGCTGGCGCCGGCACCGGCAAGACTCGCGTCCTCACCACCCGCATCGCCCACATCATCAACACCAGCCGCGCCTGGCCGGGGCAGATTCTGTCGGTCACCTTCACCAACAAGGCTGCGCGCGAGATGAAGGAGCGCATCGAGAAGCTCGTCCCGCGTCTCGAGGCTATGCCGTGGATGGGGACCTTCCACTCCATCGGCGCTCGAATTCTTCGCCAGCATGCCGAACTTGTCGGCCTCACCAGCTCTTTCACCATTCTCGATACCGACGATCAGATCCGGCTGATCAAGCAATTGCTTGAAGCAGACAATATCGACGAGAAGCGCTGGCCCGCCCGTCAGTTCGCCTTCATGATGGACGCCTGGAAAAACCGGGGGCTGCTGCCCGCCGACGTGTCGCCCGGCGACAGCGGCGCCTATGCTAATGGCCGAGGCGCCAAGCTTTATGCCGACTATCAGGCGCGGCTCAAATCGCTCAACGCCGCCGACTTCGGCGACCTGCTGCTCGAATGCATCCGCCTGTTCAAAGAACACCCCGACGTGCTGGCGGAATATCACCGCAAGTTCCGCTACATGCTGGTGGATGAATACCAGGACAGCAATGTCGCACAATATTTGTGGCTGCGCCTTCTGGCGCAGGGCAAGCCGGCCAGCGAAGCCAATATCTGCGTTGTGGGCGACGACGATCAGTCCATTTATGGCTGGCGTGGCGCGGAGGTCGACAACATTCTGCGCTTCGAGAAGGATTTTCCCGGCGCCAAGGTCATCAAGCTCGAGCGCAACTATCGCTCCACCTCCAATATCCTCAAGGCCGCGTCCAACATCATCGCCTTCAACGAATCGCGCCTGGGCAAGACGCTGCAAACCGATGTCGGCGAAACCGGTGAGCCTGTCTCGGTCACCCAGGTCTGGGACAGCGAGGAAGAAGCGCGCACCGTGGGCGAAGAGATCGAGCAATTCCAGCGCGCCGGCGAAGATCTGAACTCCATGGCCATTCTCGTGCGCGCCTCCTTCCAGATGCGCGAATTTGAAGAGCGCTTCATCACGCTGGGTCTCAACTACCGCGTCATCGGCGGCCCGCGCTTTTATGAGCGCAAGGAAATCCGCGACGCCCTGGCCTACTTGCGCCTCGTCGCGCAACCCGCCGACGACCTTGCATTCGAGCGCATCATCAATGTTCCCAAGCGCGGCATCGGCGACGCGACTGTCAAAATGCTGATGCAGACGGCGCGCCACCAGGACCTGCCCTTGCTCAACGCCACGCGACTGCTGCTCGAAACCGAAGAGCTCAAGACCAAGCAGCGCACCACCCTGAGGGCGCTGGTCAGCCAGGTCGATGACTGGGCCTATCGCTCCCAGACGCTAAAGCCGTTCGAGTTGGTCGAGCAAATCTTGGAGGAAAGCGGCTATACCGACATGCTGACCGCAGACAAGTCGGCAGAATCCGAAGGTCGCAAGGAGAACCTCAAGGAACTCAGCCGTGCCATGGAAGAATTCGACACGCTCGGCAGCTTCCTCGAACACATCGCCCTTGTCATGGATCGCGACAGCGCCGAGGCAGCCGACGCCGTCACCATCATGACGCTTCACGGTGCCAAAGGTCTTGAATTCAACACCGTGTTTCTTCCCGGCTGGGAAGAAGGCACCTTCCCGAGCCAGCGCTCCATGGATGAATCAGGCCGCGCCGGCCTCGAGGAAGAGCGGCGCCTCGCCTATGTGGGCATCACCAGAGGCCGCAAGCGTGTGCGCATCTCGGCCGCGCAGAACCGCCGCATCCATGGGCTCTGGCAATCCGCCATTCCCTCCCGCTTCCTTGATGAACTCCCCGCTGATGTGGTCGAGGTCAAGGATACCGGCTCCTCTTATGGCGGCTATGGCTATGGCGGCGGCGCTTCATCCCGCTTCAACAAGGCCGATCCGTTTGAAAGCGTCTATGAAACCCCCGGCTGGCAGCGCGCGCGAGCCCAACAGAGCACACGTAAAGGCGGCGGCCCCCTCACCATTGAAGGCGACCTCGTCGCCCGCTCGGTGGACCTCGGCAATGATCGCTCCGCTTTTGCCTCAGGCGAACGCGTCTTCCACCTCAAGTTCGGCTACGGCGCCATAACCGACATTGAAGGCAACAAGCTCACCATCGACTTCGAAAAAGCCGGCCGCAAGAAAGTGCTGGAAAGCTTCGTCAAGAAAGCTTGAGGTAAAAAGCTCAGGGCAAGCAACGGTGAGCAGCGTCTAATTTCTTGGCCGCCCTTTCGTCCTGCTTCGAAGCGCCTTACTTGTGCTTTGAACCAAAGGAGACAGCCATGATCATCTCGACCACGCCTACGCTCGAAGGCCGCCCCATCCGCGAATACCTCGGCCTTGTCACCGGCGAGGTGATCGTTGGCGCGAACATCTTCAGGGATCTGTTTGCCGGCATTCGCGACATTGTCGGCGGCCGGGCCGGTGCCTATGAAGGCGCCCTTCGTGACGCCCGCAAGCAGGCTTACGACGAACTGAGCTATGAAGCCGAGCGCCTCGGTGCCGATGCGGTTGTGGCCGTCGACCTCGACTATGAAGTGGTGGGCCAGAACGGCTCCATGCTCATGGTGTCGATCACCGGCACCGCAGTGAGGCTGTAGGAGCAAGACCTTTCGGTCAAAGTCCTACCCCGCCCAAAGGCTCGGTTTCAAACCTTTCACCGAAACCGGCGATGATTGGCCGTGCCTTGCCGATCATCTCTTGAACATAGGGCAGACGCAGACTGGCGGCGTGATTGTCCTTGTTGTCCCAGACCTCTGTAATCCATATCCCATCCTCGCTGCCGGGATCCCGCGCCACGATATAGCTCAGGCATCCCGGCATTTGTTCGGGATTGCCGAGCAACAAGGCGACCAACTCTTCTCGCTTCCCAGGCGCTGCCAGCATCTTTCCGATCAACCCATACATTGCTCTGCCTCCTCTACAATCTGATGCACGCTGCACATCCCGTGGATAAGCGACATTGACCTGCCTGCGTCCGTAGAGCAACAAGACGCTCAACAAAGGATCTCAGCAATGCCCGTCGACCAGCTTTCCGCCTCACTCTCCAAGGAACAGGCCTATAAGCTTGTGGATGCCGTGATGGAGCGAGACGATCTGGCGCTGACCGCTTCGGCGCATGAAAACGAAGACACCGGTGAGTGGTTCTTTGAGGCCACCTGCGACAGCCCGCCAGACCTTGTATCATTTGCTGAACTTGCGCATCAAACCTTAGGCAGCACTGTCGAATTTTCTGTTTCACCCATCGATCCCGAGATCAACTGGGTTGCCCGATCTCTCGAAGGTCTGGCCCCGGTCACGGCCGGCGGCTTCTATGTCTATGGCAGCCACGAAACCGGTCCCGTGCCACATGGCCTGACGCCGATGCGCATTGATGCGGCCCAGGCATTCGGCACGGGCCACCACGAGACCACCACCGGTTGCCTTGAAGCCATTGACCGCATTCTTAAGCGCAGGCGTCCCCGCCGCATGCTCGATGTCGGCACCGGCACCGGCGTCCTTGCCATCGCCTTGGCCAAGCGCACGCGGACAACCGTGATCGCCAGCGACATCGACCCGATCTCGGTCACCACCACGATCGAGAATGCCGCCTGGAATGGCGTGCGCAAAAACATCGTCGCGCTCGAGGCCACTGGGGTCAATCACCCAACCATCGCCCAAGGCGCGCCCTATGACCTCATCGTCGCCAACATTCTGGCCGGTCCGCTGATGGCGTTGGCGCCTGCCATGGGCCGCATCACCCGCAAGGGCACGACGGTGATCCTTTCGGGCATCCTCCAGCATCAGGCACGTGGCGTCATCAATGCCTATGCGCGCCAAGGCATGGTCCTGCGCGAGAAGCTTCAGCGCAAGGATTGGACCACGCTGATCCTCGAAATGCCCTGATCGGGCGCTCGCGCCGCGGCTAGGGCGGCTGCTTCGCGTCAGCGGACTTTCAGCATTAAACTAGCCGCAAGGTCACTTTTCGCTCCCACGAAAAGCAAAATCCCCGAAGCATGCTCCGGGGATCGAACTCAATCGTCAGCTATAAACCAGGGCGCTTAAGGGCGCTTGGTGAATGCGCCGATCAGCTGGTGCTGCATGCGGTAGCTGACCTGGCGGCTCGATTCACGACCACGGGCGTCGATGACGCTACCCAGGGCTTTGCGGAAATCGGTCTTGCTTTCAGTCATTTTGCTCTCCATGCACGTCGCGACGACGGTCTATTGCCCCCGTCACGGGATATCTAATGCGCTTGCCGTTCGATGGTTACCCCAGATCGGTCAACCCAGCCCTGCGGAACGCGCAAGCCGGGTTAGCGCTTGGTAAACCGCTCGCTGCGCGGCGCATAATCGCGCTCAAGCCGAGCCACATAGGCTTGTGCCTGCCGCTCGCGTCCGGCAATCAGCGCATCAAAGGCGCGCACGACAAAATTCTTGTCCCGGGACATCTTCGCTCTCCTTGCTTCTGCCGCTAAGTTAAGGCCTTGTCTGGCAAATTTCACCAGCCAGACCAGCACATCAGCCATGACCGCGGCGCAGCGCGGCACGAGGACGCCATGACCCGAACTTTCCCGCCCGCCGTGTTCCAGAGCTTCAAGGAGCAGGCGGACAAAAAGAACGTGGCGCCGCGCCTCCAGGCGCTTCGGCAGGCCATGGCGGAAAAAGGCGTCGATGCCTTCCTCGTTCCGCGCGCCGACCGCCACCGCGGTGAGTCGGTTCCGGCCAGCGAAGCGCGTCTTGCCTGGCTGACGGGCTTCACCGGCTCTGCCGGCATGGCTGTGATCGGCACGGACGCCGCCGGGCTGTTCGTCGATAGCCGCTACACACTCCAGGCACCGGCGCAGACCGACACTGATCTCGTTCAAATCCACGAATGGCTTGGGAGCGGCGTCTCGCCCCAACTGCGCGACTACGTGCCTGAAGGCGGCACGATTGCTTACGATCCTTGGCTGCATACGCCCGGCGAGATTCGCGACCTTGCGGCAAAGCTGGGCGGTCACGCCAGCCTGCTCGCTGGCCCCAATCTCCTCGACAGCATCTGGCCCGATCGGCCGTCGGCGCCGACCTCCTCTATCGAGTTTCTCGGGCATAATCGCGCCGGCCGCTCGGCGGAACACAAGGTTGAAGAAATTCAAGCAAGCCTGATGAGCGAAGACGCTGCCGCCGCCGTCCTCACCTTGCCCGAATCCATCTGCTGGCTCTTCAACATTCGCGGCCGCGACGTCCCCAACACGCCCTTCGTGCTGGGCTTCGCCATTGTCCCGAACGAAGGGCTGCCCACCCTGTTCCTTGATGACGGCAAGATCGACGACCAACTCCGGGCAGCACTAGCTGGCGTCGCTCATGTCGAGAGCAGCGCCACGCTAGCCGACGCGCTTCAGCAGCTCGGCGCTAAAGGCAAGTCGATCCTGATCGATCCTGCAACAGCGCCAGAGGCCGTCGCCTCAATCCTCAAGCAAGCCGGCGCAACCTTGATCGAAAAGCGCGATCCCGTTCTCTTGCCCAAGTCTCGCAAGAACCAGGCCGAACTCGCTGGCATGCGCGAAGCGCACCTTCTGGACGCCGTCGCCCTTGCCAAATTTCTCAACTGGTTCGACCAGGCAGCCCCAAGCGGCGCCCTTTCCGAGATCGCGGTCGTCACTGCCCTTGAAGCCGTCCGCCGCGAAGAAGAGACCTGCATCGACGCCAGCTTCGACACCATTTCCGGCGCTGGTCCCAATGGCGCCATTGTTCATTACCGCGTGACCGAAAGCACCAACCGCCCGCTCAACCCCGGTGAACTGATGCTCGTCGACAGCGGCGCGCAATACCTCTCGGGCACCACCGACATCACGCGCACTCTTTCAACCGGCGCGGCCAGCGACGAGGAAAAAGACCGCTTCACCCGCGTGCTCAAGGGCATGATCGCCATATCGCTGGCCCGCTTCCCCAAGGGCACCACCGGCGCACAGATCGATGTTCTCGCCCGCCAGTTCCTCTGGCAGGATGGGGTGACCTATAACCACGGCACCGGCCACGGCGTCGGCGCTTATCTCGGCGTCCATGAAGGCCCCGTCGGCATCTCCACGCGCGTTACCGCGCCGTTCGAGCCAGGCAATGTTCTTTCCAACGAGCCTGGCTACTACAAGGCCGGTGCCTACGGCATCCGCATCGAGAACCTCATCACCGTCATTGAAAGTCCTGACTACGATGGCTTTTTGGAGTTCGAGACCCTTACCCTCGTCCCGATCGACAAGCGGCTGATCGACCCCGCCCTTCTGGTTCCGGCAGAGCGCAACTGGCTCGACGCCTATCACCAACGGGTCTGGACCGAGATCGGCCCCAAGCTCGAAGGCGACGTAAAGCGCTGGCTGCAAAACGCAACCAGCCCGCTCTCCTGACGCCTACTTGCCGACCCGCTCGAACCACTCGTCTTCGGTGATGACCTCGACGCCAAGCTCCGACGCTGTCTTGAGCTTGGACCCTGCGCCGGGGCCGGCGACCAGGATGTCGGTTTTGGCCGACACCGAGCCGGCCACCTTGGCGCCAAGCCGTTCCGCCATGGCCTTGGCCTCGGATCGGGTCATCTTCTCCAGCGATCCGGTAAACACGACGGTCTTGCCCGCCACCACACTTTCGGCCGAAATGGTGACCACATAAGGCTTTGGGTTGACCTGTTCGAGCAGCCGGTCAAACGCCGCGACGTTGCGATCATTGGCGAAAAAGTTGCGCAACGCTTCCCAAACCGTGTCGCCCAGGCCATCAACCGATGGAAATACATCGGCAAGCCGCTCACTGTGTGCCGCCTCGATGCCCTTGGTCCGCAGCTCTCCAATAGTGCCGAAAGTCTTGGCCAGAGCCGCCGCCGTTGTTTCCCCGATGTGGCGAATGCCCAGCGCGAAGATAAAACGGTCGAGCTCTGGCTCGCGCCGCGCGTCGATGGCGAGAAGAAGCTTGTCGAGCCCCTCGTAATTGCGATCCTCCACGGCGCGCACATTCTTGCGCGTCTTGCCCGAAAGCGCCTCGCGCTGGCGCGCCTGCTCCTCGCGCCGCTCGGCAAAGGCCTGCTGCACCTGCGCGCGGCGATCACGCAGCGAGAACAGGTCGGCGGCGGTTTTCACCAAGCCCTTGGCAAACAGCAGTTCGATATTTTCAGCCCCTAACCCCTCGATATCCATCGCTCCGCGCGACACGAAATGGCGCAGCCCCTCGACGGCCTGAGCGGGGCAGATCAGCTCGCCTGTACAGCGACGCCGCGAGTCCTCCTTGCCGGTCTTTTCGTTGAGGTCGCGCGTTGCAGGCGATCCACAGACGGGGCAAGTCTGCGGCATCTGAAAGGGCGCCGCCTCGGCGGGTCGCTTGTCGATCACCACATCGACGATCTGGGGAATAACGTCCCCCGCTCGCTGGATCACCACCGTGTCGCCGACGCGGATGTCCTTGCCCTCGCGGATCGGCAAGCCATTGCTGTCACGGCCGGCGATGTAATCCTCGTTATGGAGCGTGGCGTTGACCACCGTCACCCCGCCCACGCCCACCGGATCGAGCCGCGCAATCGGCGCCAGTGTGCCGGTGCGTCCCACCTGTATTTCGATGTCGCGCACCACTGTGGTCGCCCGCTCGGCCGGGAACTTGTGGGCAATGGCCCAGCGCGGCTCGCTCGAAACAAAGCCCCAGCGACGCTGCAGCTCAAGCTGGTCGACCTTGTAGACCACGCCGTCAATGTCATAGCCCAGCGATGAGCGCTGCTCTTCGATGACCCGATAATGGGCCAGCAGGTCTTCCACTGTTCGCGCGCGCACCATCAGCGGGCTGATCGGAAATCCCCATTCGGCAAATCGCTGCACGGCATCGAACTGGGTCGGTGCCGGGTCCTCCGTCGTCGCGCCCCAGGCATAGGCAAAAAAGCGCAGGTTTCGGCTTGCGGTGATCGAGGGATCCTTTTGGCGCAGCGATCCGGCCGCGGTGTTGCGTGGGTTGACATAGTCCTGCCCGCCCGCTGCAGCCGAACGCGCCTTGAGGAGCGCGAACTCCTCATAGGTCATGTAAACCTCGCCACGAATCTCGATGCTCTCCGGCCAGCCAGAGCCCGCAAGCTTGTGCGGAATATCCTTGATAGTGCGCAGGTTGGCGGTGATGTCCTCGCCCACCGTGCCATCGCCGCGTGTCGCCCCTTGCACGAAGACGCCGTTCTCGTAGCGGAGCGATGCCGAAAGGCCATCGATCTTGGGTTCAGCGGTAAACGCGATCTCGAGCTCTTTGTCCCGCTCAAAAAATCGCCGCCCCCGGTTGATGAAGTCGACGACGTCCTCGTCGGTATAGGCCTTGGCAAGGCTGAGCATAGGCAC